>JANNKS010000501.1:0-22725 GCA_031396425.1 Rhizobacter sp.
CCGTGGGTCATCGGCAGCTCGATGGACACGCCGTTGGGCGACAAGTGGTGGCCGAACAAGCTGTGGGGCGCAGCCGACGAGGCCGGCTCGACCAACTGGTACAAAAAACCCGAGGTCGTGCAGCGCGCGCTGGCCGAAGCCAAGACCGGCAAAGTGTATCGGCTGGGTCGGCCCTATTCGAGCACCATGCCGACCTTCGGCGAGCGCAAGTTCGTTTTGCGCATCCCGGGTGGCCCGACAGGCGGGCCTTTCGGCGCCAACATCCTGGTCTACAACGATGAATTCCTGGCCACCGAGATCGGTCAGGTCGGCACGCAGTTCGACGGGCTGGCACACATCGGCATCGCCGTCGGCAGCCCGGCCGACAAGGCCGAGATGCGCTACTACAACGGCTTCACGCAGGCCGAGATGGACGGCTCCACCGGGCTGAAGAAGCTGGGCATCGAGAAACTGCACCCGATCAACGCGCGCGGCATCCTGATCGACGTCGCCGGGCTGAAGGGCGTCGACGCGATGGAGGCGGGTTACGAGATCACGCTGGCCGATGTGAACGCCGCGCTGGATAAGCAGGGCATGAAGGACTTCAAGTTCATGCCGGGTGACGGCGTGTTCTTCCGCACCGGCTGGGGCAAGCACTGGATCAAGGACAACGCCAAGTACAACGCCGGCGCGCCCGGCATCGGCATGGAAGTGGCGAAGTGGTTGTCCGACGTGGTGCAGGCCGGCGTGGTCGGTGCCGACACATGGCCCACCGAAGTCATCCCCAACAAGGAGCCGGGTTGCGCCTTCTGCGTGCACTCGCACCTGCTCACGCGCCACGGCATCGTGAACCAGGAGAACATGCACCTCGACGAGCTGGCCACCGACAAGGCCTGGCGCTTCATGTACGTCTACAGCCCGGCGCCGATCGTCGGCGCCACCGGCTCGATCGGCGCGCCGCTGGCGATTCGCTGAAGGCAAGGCCGCTGGTCGGCGCCGCCGCCACGACCTGGCGCGGCGCCCGGTGGGTGGTGCCCGCTTTCAAACAGCATCGGGGGCGGGCCGCCGGCAGCGGGCTGCGGGCGCGCCTCGCCACGCTTGACGGCGCGCGGTTCGACGTGCCGGTGGTGCGGGGCGGACTGATCCGGGGCAGCCAACATGCCGAAGAGCGGGACGCACTACGATCCACGCTTCACGCCCCCGTTGGCGAGTGCGCCTGATTCCCTGAGCCCCCATGGACCCGACCCGAGTCAAACCCGAAAGCATCGCCGCCCAGGCTTTGGGCTGGATCGACGACAAGACGCGTGCCGTCACGCCGCCGATTCATGTCTCCACCACCTACCTGCGCGACACCGACAACCAGTACCGTTCGGGGCGCGTCTATGCGCGCGCCGACAACCCGGCGTTCGACCAGGCCGAAGCGGTGATCGCAAAGCTGGAGCAGGGCACGCAGGCGGCGCTGTTTGCCTCCGGCATGGCCGCCGCCACCGCGGTGTTCCAGGCGCTCGCGCCGGGCGACCATGTGCTGGCGCCGAAGGTGATGTACTGGTCGCTGCGCAACTGGCTGATGAACTTTGCCACCCACTGGGGCCTGAACATCGAGTTGATCGACATGACCGACCCGGCCGCAGTGCAGGCCGCTGTTCGCCCCGGCAAGACGAAGCTGGTGTGGGTCGAAACGCCGGCGAATCCGCTGTGGACCATCACCGACATTGCCGCGACGGCTGCGATCGCGCATGCCGCCGGCGCGCGCCTGGCGGTCGATTCCACCGTCGCGTCGCCCGTGCTCAGCCAACCGCTCTCGCTTGGTGCCGACCTCGTGATGCACGCCGGCACCAAGTACCTGAACGGCCACTCCGACCTGATTGCCGGGGTGCTGGTAACGCGCGTGGACGACGAAGCCTGGCGCCGCATCAAGACGGTGCGTGCGCAGGTCGGCGGCACGCTCGGCTCGTTCGAGGCCTGGCTGCTGCTGCGCGGCATGCGCACGCTGTTCCTGCGCGTGCGCGCGGCGTGTGCGTCGGCGCAGCGCATCGCCGAACACTTCGCCACGCATGCGCGGGTGCGCGAAGTCCTGTACCCCGGCCTGCCCGGCGCGAGCGGCCACGCGGTGGCGGCGCGCCAGATGCAGGGCGGCTTTGGCGGCATGCTGTCGATCTGCGTGAAGGGCGGCGAGGCGGCGGCGATCGCCACGGCCGCGAACGTGGCGCTGTGGAAGCGCGCCACCTCGCTGGGCGGCACTGAAAGCTTGATCGAGCACCGCGCCAGCATCGAAGGCGCGGGCACGCCGGCACCGGCAGACCTGCTGCGCCTGTCGGTGGGCATCGAAGACGTCGGCGACCTGATTGCCGATCTCGAACAAGCGCTTGCGAAGGCGCAGGGGTGAACCGGGCCATGGCTGAAACGTCGCCGCTGGAGCCCTGCCCGCACTGCGCCAGGCCGCTCGACCCGCAGCGCCATTTCGTGCGCGGTTCCCTGTCCGACATGCCCACGCTGCTGCTGGGGTGGGAGTGGCCCAGCGCACGCCGGGCGCGCAAGTTCACGGTGCGCTGCCCGCACTGCACGCAGACCTACGTGAGCCGCACGCTGCGCCGCTTCGGCTTCGTCACCCACGATCGTTACGTTCTCGTGGTGGGGCTCGTGTGTGCGGCAGCGGTGGCGATCGTCCTGTTGTCGACCGCCGGGCGCTGAGTGATGTCGAGTGTTCGAGGATTCCGCATCCGGCAAGCCTGTTGCAAGAGCGCCTGTGGTGTGGCTGCGCTGGCCGTGATGGCCGCCGGGGCCGTGCAGGCCGTGCCCACCGCTGCCCTCACGCTGCAAGCCTTCGACGGCCGCTGGGCCGTCGCCTTCACCTGCGACCCGGTGATGGCGCGCGGCAAGATGGTGAAAGGCGAGGCCCTGAACTTCTTTGTCGATGTCAAAGGCGGCCGCCTCGAAGGCCAGCTGGGTACGCCGGGCGCGGCGGGCTCGGTGCGTTATGTCGGCACGATCGGAGCCGACGGCGCGGCCGAAGTCATCGCCACCGGTCACACCGGCAGCGTCGATCGTGCGGCGGGCGCCGCCGACCCGGCGGGCGCCTACAGCTACACGATGCGCGGCAGTTTTGGCGCCACCTCGGGCAGCGCGCTGCGCAGCGAGTTCCGCCCGTGCCGGGCGCGCTTCGACAAGCAGTAGGCGTCGAAGGATCGTACCGGCGTGCCTGGTGTGAACCAGAGGGCAGACATCTCGCGCGACCTCACGGCGATTGCCGCACCGCGTCATGCGGCCGTCACGCGCCGAGCTGGTCGGCCAGAAGTTCGAAGTCGCGCGCGTGCCAGGTATTCGCGGACTGCGGCGACACATCCTTGCGATGCGCCGCACCGAACTCGAGCGGCCTCTCGATGTAGGCCGTCTGCAACCCGCAGGCGCGCGCGCCGGCCAGGTCGTCGTGGTGCGCGGCGACCAGCATCACCTGGTCGTGTGGGAGGTCGAACACCTTCGCCACGCCCAGGTAGGTGGCCGGGTCGGGTTTGTAGGCGCGGAACACTTCGGCCGACAGGATGCAGTCCCACGGCAAGCTGGCGCGTTTGGCCATGTTCGTCAACAGGCCCAGGTTGCCGTTCGACAGCGAACAGATCGTGTACTTCGTCTTCAGCCGGGTCAGGCCGCGCACCGTGTCGGGCCAGGGGTCGAGGCGGTGCCAGACCTTGTTGAGATGGGCACGCTGCGCCTCGTCCAGGTGCGCCAGGCCGAAGCGCGGCAGGATGTCGTCGAGGATGATGCGGTGCAGCGTGTCGATCAGCGTCCAGCCGAGTTCGCCGCTCATGACGCGGCGCATCGCCGGCTGGTAGCCGGCGCGCCAGGCGATCGCGAAGGCGTCGCCGTCGACCTGCGGATGGAGCGCCAGCATCTCGCGCACGATGCTGCCGTGCCAGTCGACCACCGTGCCGAAGATGTCGAACGCGAGCACGCTGACCGGTGCACTGGCTGCGCTGGAATTCATCGGGCCTCCCTGGGTGACGGCGATGCGCATTCTGGCGCAAACGCCAGCAGCGGAATTCAAGGTCATTTTTCCTGGTGTTGCGTTGGCGGCACTTCTCGTTTGTCCTGGGTGACGCAGGCTCGAGCGTCTGGCTCAATCGCGTTTCGCTTTTTCGCAACGCGCCATGCATCGAGCCGCCCCTCCATTGCCCTTCGACACTGACCGGGCTGTGGCTCGCCGCGCGGCGGCAAGGCGTCTGGCCGACGCGCACCGCAGTCTGGGCGATGCTTCGATGCTGGCATTCAGTTTCGCTTCAGCAGTGGGTGGCCCGGCCGGCGAACGGCCTGAACTGAACCTGACGATCGTGTTGGCTTCATTGCCGCAGCAGTCGCTGCTGGCTGAGGTTGGCGGGCGTGCCGGCGCCACGCCCTGGACGCGGCGTCAGGGCGACCTGGCCGGCGGCGACTTTGCGGTGGCATTGGGCATCGACGACATGGATGCGCGAATTCGCTACCTCGACCGCGCCACCCTGGATCGCACCCTGGCCGACACCACACCCATGGGCGAACGGGGCAGCGAAGTGCGGTCGCTGGCGGACACCATTCTGCGCGGTGAGGCACTGGTCGGCCACGCCGAGCTTGAACGCCTGAAGGCTCGCCTGACCCGCCTGCCGCCGCAACTCGCGTGCGCGCTCGTGAAACGTTTTCTTGCGACACCCACACCCTGGCGCGCGATTTCTCAGTTGGCCAGCCGCTACGAAATGCGGCGTTGCCGCGAGCTGCAGGCCGATGCCTGCTACCGCCTTTGCGCGGTGCGCTGCGCGCTCAGCCAGCAGTACTTCACCCGCTTCCAGGTGCAGCGCACGCGCGGCCTGGCCCCGCGCTTCGACCATGCCCCCGCCGGGCTGGCCGAGCGCATCGAACGCCTGCTCGAGGCCCCCGCGCGCAGTGCGTTTGCCCAGCTCTACGCGCTGGAAGGCGAGGTGCTCGACCAGGTGGCGCGCGAAATGCCGCAGGTGAACCTTGCGGCGGTGCAGGCGCAACGCGCGGCCTACGTGCCGGCGATGGCTTGAGGTTCAGGCCCGAGCCCGCGGCGTTTCCAGATCACACCCGTGTGAAAGCCCTCGCCGCAGCCCCGTTGCGGGTTCGCTGAACGCGCCGGGTTCAGGCGCTGGCCGTGCGGCGTGGGCGGCTCGCCCTGGTCGTGGCCTTCCTGGCCGGCACCGGCTTCACGACGGCCAGCCGCGGCCTGGGCGCCGGGGTGGGTTTGGCGGGGGTGCGACGGCGCGCGACGGGTGCGGTGCGCAGCGGTTCGGCCGCCGGTTCGGCCAGTGCCGGGGCTGGCAGGCGCCGCAACGTCTCCAGTGCGCGTTCCAGCTGCGCCGCGAGGTCTCGCACATCGGGCACGGCACGTCGGCACGCGATCAGGCCGAAGCACAACTGGCCCATGTAGCTTTGCACCGTGATGTTCAGCGCCACGCCGTGCACGACGATCGACAGCGGGTACAGGCCGGTCAGCTTCGCGCCGGCCAGGTACAGCGGCACCTGCGGCCCCGGCACATTCGAGATCACGACATTCATCGCCCGCAGCGAGCCGGCCAGGCGCGAGCGGCCGTACAGCGACGCCAGGCCGCTGAGCAGCCAGGGCGAACCGAGCGACGGGAAGTCTTTCGGAATCAGGCTGCCGAACGAAGTCATCTGCGCTTTCATCGCACGCGTGCCGGCTATGATGTGCTCGAGCCGCTGAAGCGGGTCTTTCACCTGCGTGGCCAGGTCGATGATGGTTCCCGAGACCTGGTTATTGCTGTTCGTGTCGCCCTCCGTGCGCAGCGAGATCGGCACACCGGCAACCAGGGTCTTGGCGGGCAGTTCGCGTGCGTCGACCAGGTACTCGCGCAGCGCCGTGCTGCACAGCCACAACACCATGTCGTTCACCGACGCGCCGCGCAACCTGCCGGCCGCCTTGACCTCGTTGAGCGGCAGCGACACCCCGGCGAACGCGCGCTGGTTCGTGATCGACGCGTTGAACGGCGTCGGCGGCGCCATCTTCAGCCGCGTGCCGGGCGCGCCTGATTTGGCGGCGCCGGTGCGCCGCGCGGCCAGCGCCGCCTTGGCGGCCTGGAACGCCGCGCCGGCCAACGGCGGCAGCAGTCTGGCGAACTCGATCACCTGGCGCACCTGGTTGCTCAGTGCGGCGCCCAGCAATTCGGCCATGCCGAGCTGGTAGCGGTGGCTGCGCCGCGCGCGCGGCGGCTTGACGCGGCGCGCTTCGGGTGAGATGTCGAAGATCGTCTCGGCGAGTGCCACCGCTGCCTGCCCGTCCACCGCCGCGTGGTGCAGCTTCGAATAGAAGCCCAGCCGGCCGTCCGCCAGGCCTTCGATCACATAGAACTCCCACAGCGGCCGGCTGCGGTCGAGCAGGCTGGAATGCAGCCGCGCTGCCAGCGCTTCGAGCTGCGCCAGCGTGCCGGGTTTGGGCAGGACGAGGTAGCGGATGTGGTAGTCGAGGTCGATGTCGTCGTCGGGGATCCACACCGGGTTGGCCAGGTCGAACGGCATCAGCGCGAGCTTGCGCGTGAACACCGGTGCCAGGTGCATGCGGCTCACCACATGCGACTTGACGGTGTCGAACCAGGGCTGGTCCGACGCGGGCGGCTCGAACAGCGCCAGGCTGCCCACGTGCATGGGCATCTCCGGGCTTTCGAGGTGCAGGAAGGCGCCGTCGACGACGCTCAGGTGGTTCAGGTCCTTCATGCTCGGTCTCCTTGATGCCCCGGGTGGTCAGGCACAAGGCATTTTGCGGGTTTGGCGCACAAAAGCTCTAGGTGATTCCCGGGCTGGGGCAGCACGCAGCACCGGTCTGGCGTGGAGGCCGATCGACCCGTCCCCGTCCCCGTTGCGGTTCAGGAGCCGCTGCGCGCTGAGGGCTCGCCGGTGGGCAGCGCAACGAGGCGACTCGACACCTCACACCGTCTGGCCGAAGTCGATCAGGCCCAGTGCGGCGGCACGTGCCACCGCTTCGGCGCGCGTCGAGGCGTCGAGCCGGCCATAGACGACTGCGAGGTGGTCTTTCACCGTGCGTTCTGCGATGCCCAGATCGGCCGCAATGGCGCGGCTGGTCTGGCCGCGTGCGATGCCTTCCAGCACCGCGGCCTGGCGTTCGGTGAAACGCAGCGCGCCGTTGGCGAATTCGCCACGCGCCGGAAAGTAGGTCTCGCCGCCCAGCACGCGTGCAAGCACGCCGATCATCACGTCGGGTTCGAGCGACTTGGGAATGAAGCCCATGCAACCCAATGCAATGGCCTTGTCGATGACAAGCGCGTTCTCGCTGCCCGAGACCAGCACGCAGGCCAGTGTGGGCCAGGTCGCGCGCACCTCGGCAGCGAGTGACAGGCCATCCCGATCGGGCAGCTTCAGGTCAATCAGCAGCGCATCAAAGCGCACGTCTGCGCCCAGCAGCGCCAGGGCTTCGGCCGCGCTGCCCACGCCGGTGCAACGCACATGGGGCAGGCCACGTTCGAGCGCCGTGATCAGGCCTTGCCGATAGATCGGGTGGTCTTCGGCAAGCACAACGCGGGTTGGGGTGGAACAGGGCATCGAGCGCCATGTTAGTGCGGCGCGCCGCCAGACGCGACACGTCCGTTCGGGCGCCTGGGGACAAACGCAGCTCAAAACGCAGTGGGTCACTCGATCCCGGCGCGGCCGGCCGGGCGTGGCGCATGTCACGCCGCGAAGCGCGGCGCCAGCACTCACACGGACGATTGGCCGTTCCGCGAGTAGCCGGTCGGCGCGGAGACTGCGCCCGCTCTCATCCAGCAACCCACTTTCACTTCCACCACAGGGCGGATCCCCATGACACTGACACGATTCCTTCGAACAACCCTTGCCGCAATGGGCATCAGCCTGATCTCGGCATGCGGCGGCGCAGATCAACACGCGCCCAGCATCCTCGAGCAACCCGCCGACGTGAGCGTCGCAGAAGGTGGCAGCGCCAGCTTCACGGTGCTTGCTGCCGGCGACGACCCTTTGAGCTACGCCTGGCTCAACGGTGCCGATTCGCTGGCGATTGCGGGCGAAAGCCTGGCGACGCTGGTGCGCGACGCCGTGTCCCTGGTCGTCAACGGCCAGACGGTCAAGGTGCGTGTCACCAACCCGGCCGGCGAGGTCGTCAGCCGCACGGCGACGCTCACGGTCACGGAACGTGCGTGGAGCGCGGGCGTGGAAGTCGTCGCCGATACCGCGCGCAACGTCGCGACGGTCGTCGACAGCAACGGCCACACGCATCTGCTGTCCGTCATCGGCGACGCTGCGCAGGCCGAGGTGCGGGCCCATGTCAAGCTCGCCAGCGCCAATTCGACGCTGCCCAACCCGCTTGCCGCCGTGACCGTGTTGCAGGCGTCCGAGCCGCTGACGCAGCCCACCACGTCGCTGAGCCTGGCGGCCAATGGTGTGGGCCACGTGGTGGCCGTCTGGCACCGCAACGGCATCGCCCGCGCCGCGCTGTACACGCCCGCGGGCAGCCCCGCGACGGCCGGCACCTGGCGACTGTTGGCAACGCAGGTGTCGGGGCTGAACAGCTCGAATGCAAGTGACCCCGCCGTGGCTGCGGTGGGCAACACCGGTTTCGAGTTCGTCTGGCGTGAACAGGTCGGCTCGAACGAACAGCGTGACGTCGTTGCGCGCCGCTACACGATTGCCGGGGACAACCTGGATTCGCAGATCGTCAGCATTGAATCCAGCAGCGAAGAGCCGCAGTCGCCCCGCCTCGTGGTCGACGCGGCCGGCAACATGCTCGCGGCATGGCGCTTCGCCAACGCAGGCATGGTGATCAACCGGCGCCTGCAGGGCAACCCCTGGTCCACCAGCACCAGCGTCGTCGAGGGAGTCGGACAGGAGCTCGAGCAGCTCAAGTGCAACGCCGCCGGCAAGGCCCTCATGCTCATCAGCAACCGGCTCGGCTCCGCGGGTTTCCTGCAGTTCGATCTGGCGGCGCCTTCGCCGTTGACCGGCACGGGCGGCATCCCCGCGTATGGGTCGGCCCCTGACGGACATGTCTTTCCCGACGGCAGCATGCGGGTCTTCGTCGCCTCGGTCGATGCCAACAACGGCAACAGCTCGCGCCTGGTCCAGTGGCGTTTCGCCCCGCCGTTCGGCTGGGGTGGCCCGGAACCGGTCAGCGAGATCTCCAGCCACGACTTCATCGGCACTGGCTTGGGCGTGCGCAACCCCCATGTGGCGGGCGCCGACGCGGCGGGAAACCTGCTCGTCACCTGGGAGGAACGCGACACCGCCTCGGGTGGGCGCGGCCGGATCGCGGCGCGTCGCTTCCACGCTGGTTTGAACGCGTGGCGCGACGTTGCCGAGGTCGCACCGCAGACATCGCCCGTCGTCGATCAGCGCGCGCCGGTTGGTTCCATCACACCCGACGGGTCGGCGACCCTGGTCTTCAAGGATGAGCTGGGCGGCACGTTGAAAGGCGTGCACTTCCGCTGAACTGGCCGGGCGTGAGAGGATCGAGACCATGCCTCCTGCCGCAGCCACCGAAGTCGAGTTGGATGCGCTGTTCCGGCGTGGTCTGGGCCAGCGCCACCGCCACCAGGCGAACATGGTGCAGCAAGCAGCCGAATTGCGCGCCTGCGCCGGCGATCGGCCGCAATGGCAACGACGTGCTCAGCTGTTGCAAGCCTGGAGCGGCGTCGCCCAGGGTCGTTATGGCGAGTGCGAATCGGGTGCCATGCGGGTCCTCGCGGCCTTCGAAGCTGCCGGCGACGCCGCGGGCATGGCGCTGTGCCGCGACCTGCTCGCCCTTTGCCGCTACATGCGCAGCGACCTTGAGGGCGCCATCGCCCTGGTGCAACCCAACCTGGCCATGCCGTTGGCCACCCGCACACCGCTCGAGTGGAGCATCAGCTACAGCCGCATGGCCGTCATCCACGAACGCTGGGGCAAATTCGACGACGCCCTGCGCTGGCACTACCGCACCATCGCCGCCGCGCGCGACAGTGGTGACGCGGCCTGCGAAGCCGGCGCCCTCGCCGGCGCCGGCGGTTTGCAGCTCAGCCTGCAAAATCTCCAAGATGGCGCAACGCTGTGCGAACGCGCCTGGCAGATCGCCCAGGACCATCGGGACGATTGGACCAGCGCATGGTCAAACGCGGTCATCAACCTGATGATGGTGCGGTTTTTCCAGGGGGAAACTGAAGCGGCGCAGGCGCTCGCGGAGGCAGTCGTCGCTGCCGAGCCGCACTTGGCGCCCATCAACGCCTGCAAGCGCAAGATGCTGCTGGCGATGGTTTTTACCGGCGCCGGCCAGGCGGGCTGCGCCCAGGCCCTGCTCGACGAGGGCCTGGCGTTGAGCCGCAACGACCTCGCGCCGTTGATCGAATGGGTCTGGACCCAGGCTCGCTTGTGGAATCAGGCCGGCCGGCATCGCGACGCCTTGCGCTTGTGCGTCGACCATCAGCGCGCCAAGGCCGAAGGCCGCCTGGTCGAGGCCGACCTTCCGACCGACCTGGTCGGGTTGCACACCGAGGCCGCGCTGGCAAGCGAAGCGCTTGGCGACTTCGCGGCCGCGCTCCAAGCCCAGCGTGCCGTCACGGCGGCCGAGCGCGAACTTGTCAGTACGGCGACGCGGGCGCACCGGCTCACCCTGCAGATTCAGTTCGATCTGGACGCCAGCGAACGTGCGCGTGACGCGGCCGTGCAGCGCGAGCGCGACGCCGGGCGCGAACAGGCCCGGCTGGCGGAATTGAACCAAGCCCTGCGTGAGGCCGATCTGGCCAAATCGCGATTCCTGGCCGCGGCAAGCCACGACCTGCGCCAACCCATTCACGCCCTCGGCCTGCAACTGGCGCACCTGCGCTGCTGCGTCGTCGAAGGCGAGGGCGTGGCGATTGCGCAGCGCATGGAACGCGCCATCGGCTCTCTCAACACGATGTTCGATACCCTGCTCGACATCTCGCGCATGGACGCCGGCGTGGTCGCGCCGCGCCGCCAACCGGTGGCGCTGCGCCCCTTCATGGCGCGGCTGGTTGAAGAGTTCATGCCACTGGCCGAGGCCAAGGGCTTGCGGCTCGCGTTGCATGTGGCCGGTCGGGCCCACGCCGAGAGTGACCCGATGCTGCTGGAAAGCCTGGTGCGCAACCTGCTTTCGAATGCGCTCAAGTACACCCAGCGGGGTGGTGTTGTCTTCGCGTTGCGTCCGGCGGGTGCATTCTGGCGGCTCGAAGTCTGGGACAGCGGCCCTGGCATCGCGCCGGAGGAACAGGCCCGGGTGTTCGAGGAGTTCTATCAGATCGGCGGTCCATCGCGCGACCGCGCCGGCGGCATGGGCCTGGGTCTGGCGATCGCACGACGACTGGCGCGCCTGCTCGAGCACCCGCTTCAGCTGCAGTCGCGTCCCGGCCACGGCACGCGGTTTTCGGTTCTGCTGGAGCGCGCGGAAGGCGCCCCGCCGCTGGCCGCCGAAACGCCGCAAGTGCTTGCCCACGCGTGCCTGGTGGTCGCCATCATCGAAGACGACACCGAAGTGCGCGACAGTCTGGCCGCCCTGCTGCGGCGCTGGGGCCACGATGTGCTGGCCGCCGCCAGTGCCACTGAGTTGCTGCGCCAGCACGCCGCTGCGCCGCGCCCCATCGAAGCAGTGATCGCCGACTACCGCCTGCGCGGCGATGCGACGGGCGACGCGCAAGTGCTGCAGTTGTTCGCCGCGCTCGGCAGCACGGCCCCGGCACTCATCGTCACCGGCGACACCGCACCCGAGCGCCTGAGCGCATTGGCCAGTTGCGGTATGCCGTGGTTGAGCAAACCGGTTCAGCCAGCACGCTTGCGCAGCTGGCTCGGCTCCGTCGCAGACGCACAAAAAACCTGAAGCCCGGGTGCTGCGGCGCGCCTGGGGTCACCCTCCAGGCCCGCAATCCAGGCAACGCTCCACCGGTATCGGGCCCATTCGCAGCGCGCGCTGCAGGTGGCGCAGCGCAGTGCGCAGGCCTTCCTCGATGACCGGGTGGTAGAACGGGCTGTCGAGCATCTGCTGCACCGTGTCGCCGCGCTGCACCGACCACGCCAGCAGGTGGCCGATGTGCTCGGCCGCCGGGCCGATCATCTCGGCGCCGAGAAACCGCCCGCTGTCGCGCTCGCCGTAGACCTGCAGGGCACCCTGGTTGCGGCCCATCACGCGGCTGCGGCCCTGGTCTTCGAACGACACGCCGCCGGTTTCGAAGGCCACGCCACTTTCGCGCAGCTCGGCGTGGCTGGCACCGGCGAGCATGATCTGCGGTTCGCTGAACACCACCGCCAGCGGTGCGCGGCGCGGGCGCACCCGCACATCCGGGAAGCGCCCCGCGTTGTCGCCGGCGATGCGGCCTTCGTCGGCCGCCTCGTGCAGCAGCGGCCGGTCGTCGAGCACGTCGCCGGCAATGAACACCGGGGCGTTGCCGATCTGGCCGGTGCGGCGGTCGAACACCGGCACGCCGGCAGGGTCCAGCGGCAACGTGGTCGCCGCCAGGCCGAGCGCGTCGACATTCGGACGCCGGCCGGTCGCGGCGAGCAGCCACTCGAAATGTTCTTCGTGGACTTGTCCATCGGGGCTGCTGCTGCGAATGCGCACACCGGCGCCATCACGCGACGGGCTCAGGTTCGCCACCGCCAGCGTCAGCGGCAGTTCGCGCGCAAAACCGTCGCGGGCCAGCGCCTGCAAGGCCGGGTCGGTGAGCGGCCCGACCCGTTCGCTGCGGCCGTACAGACGCACCCGCACGCCGAGCCGGTGCAGCGCCTGCGCCAGTTCCAGCCCGATCACGCCAGTGCCCACCACCGCCACCGAACGCGGCAGCGCGGCCCAGTCGAACACGTCGTCGTTGACGATCAGCCGCTCGCCAAGGTCGCGCCGCCAGGTGTCGGGCAGCGCCGGGCGCGAGCCGGAGGCAATCACGATGCGTGACGCCACCACGCGCGTGTGGCCATCCACTTCGAGTGTGTGGTCATCGACGAACTTCGCGCCACCGCGCAGCCGGTGCTCGGCAGGCCACTGTTCGACCGCATCGACGACAAAGCCGACGAAGCGGTCGCGTTCGCTTCGCACCCGCGCCATCACGGCCGCGCCGTCAACGCGCAGTTCGCCGCCATGCACACCGAAGCGTCCGGAGTGCGTGATCGTGTGCGCGGCCTCGGCCGCGGCGATCAGCAGCTTGCTGGGCATGCAGCCCACGCGCGCGCAAGTGGTGCCGTAAGGGCCGTTTTCGATCACCAGCACCTTCGGCGTGTGCGCCAGCGCGGCGCGGTACGCCGACATGCCGGCGGTGCCCGCGCCGATGATGGCCACATCCGTGTGCAGTGTGTTCATGCGCCGACGTGTCCCTGCGTTGTTGAGCTCGGATCAAAACCCGGCGCGCCCAGGCCGGTGCGATTGTCGGGGCGGCAACCCCGTGACGAATTGAATTGTCGCCGTGTCGCGGCCGCAAGTCAGACGCCAGCGCTTCGGGTGCGCCGTTCGCGCACTGTCGTCACTGCGATCCCGAGCAGCGTCAAGGCCGCAAAGCCGGCACCCACGTAGAACGTCACCGCCGACCCGTACCCGTCCCACAACAGACCGGCAATCGCACTCGACGCAAGCATCGCGATGCCGCTGAGCAGGTTGAAAAAACCGTACGCCGTGCCGCGCAAGTCTTCCGGTGCCTTGTCGGCGACCATCGCCGCCAGCAGGCCCTGGGTCATGCCCATGTGCACGCCCCAGAGCGCCACGCCCAGGCCGAGAGCGGCCCAGTGGCCGGCCAGTGCCAGCACGAGGTCGGCGGCGATCAGAACAACCAGCCCGGCGGCAAGCAGCGTGCGGTGGCTCATCGAGTCGGACAGCTTGCCAAACGGATAGGCGGTCGCGGCATACACCAGGTTCATCGCCACCATCACGAGCGGAACCCAGGCGAGCGGAACGCCGAGCTGCGAAGCGCGCAGAACCAGGAAGGCCTCGCTGAAGCGCGCCAGCGTGAAGACTGCACCGACCGCCACGACCCACCAGTAGGCGGTTCCCAGCCTGGCCAGCGCGGCGCGGCTGATCGGGTTCACGGCACGCATCGGCCGCGCGCGCTCGGGCTCCTTGATTCCCACCAGCAGCAACAGCACCGCCAGCACGCCCGGGATCACGGCCACCCAGAAGACGGCACGGAAGTCGTTCGCCCAGAGCAGCATCAGCGCGGTCGCGAGCAGCGGGCCGACGAACGCGCCCACGGTGTCGAGCGACTGGCGCAGCCCGAACGCTGCACCGCGGATGCTCGGCGGCGTGATGTCGGCGAGCAGCGCATCGCGCGGCGCGCCGCGGATCCCCTTGCCGACGCGGTCGACGAAGCGTGCGGCGACCACCGCGCCGACGCCGCTGGCGAGCGCAAACACGGGCTTCGTGAACGCCCCCATCGCGTAGCCGAGCAAGGCCAGCCCCTTGCGCCGGCCGAGGCGGTCGCTCAGCGCGCCCGAGAACACCTTCGTGATCAGCGCCGTCGATTCGGCCAGGCCTTCGATGATGCCCACTGCGAGCACGCTGACGCCGAGCGAGCCGACCAGGAACAGCGGCAGCAGGCTGTGGATCATCTCCGACGAGATGTCCCGCAGCATGCTCACGAAACCGAGCACCCACACGCCGCGCGGCATGCGCACGGGGCCGGCGGCCGGCGCTTTGTTCATGCCCGATTGTGAACCGGGGGCACGTCACTGAACGATCTGGCTTGCTCAGTGGCAATTGTGGGACGGGCTATTCGAACCCCAGCACCAACTTCTTGCCCAGAGCCGCGGCGGGCTAAGGCAGGTCGAGCTCCGGGTAACGCCGAAAGATGCCCTGCTCGTTGAACGGAATGCGCCGTTCGCTGCGCAGATACGCCGCGACGCGCGGCAACGCCTTGATGCGGTCGTGCAGTTGCACCACCGACGGTGCCTTGGCGAGGGCCTTGTGGGTCGCGTTCGGAAACGCGTAGCTCAGCCCTTCGATGAGCTGGAACAAGGACAGGTCGGCGTAGCTCAGCTTGCCACCCACCAGGTGGCGCGGCCCGGCCGGGTTGCGCACCACGATGCGCTCGAACCACTGCAAGTATTTGGGCACGCGCGTGCTGCAGAACTCCTTTGCGCGCCGAAGTGCCTCGGGCTTCTGGTCTTCGTAATACAGGCTGCCGGCCACTGGGTGGTGGGTGTCGTGCGCTTCGCTCACCATGTCGGCGATGGTGAGCTGGATCTGCTGCGTCCACAGGCGCGCCTGTTCACTGCGCGCCACCAGTTTCAGCGCTGGGCCGAGGTACTGCAGGATGTTCGCCGTCTGCCCGACCAGCACCGCACCGTCTTTCAGAAACGGCGGGGCGAACGGCGGATGCACTTCGCTCGCGTCGTTCAGGTGGCGCAGCATTGCCGGCACGCCAAGGCCAGCGCCCTCGGTGCCGCGCGCCACGTCGACATACGGTGCGCCGGCCGCTTCGAGCGCAAGCCGCACGAATTCGCCGCGACCCTGGATCGTCGGCCAGTAGTGGAGTTCAAATGCCATGGGGCCACTGTAGCCGCTGCCTTGTGGCGCCGTCAGGCGGGTGAGGCGGGAGGCGTCAGCAACGCGGCGCCGAACAACCCGACCTTCACGTACCGGCATTGTGTGTCTGCGCTCGACGCGCGCCGGCATGCACAGTGGCAAGGAGGGCAGCGGATAATTGAACCGTGCCCCATCAAACCGCCTGGAGAGTTGTGAATGTTGACCAAGCCGCCGACCATCATCTACACGCTGACCGATGAAGCGCCCGCACTGGCGACATGGGCCTTTCTGCCGATCGTCAGCACCTTCACCGCGCCGGCCGGAATCAAGATCGAAAAGAGCGACATCTCGGTGGCGGCGCGCGTCCTGGCCGAATTCCCGGAATTCCTGAGCGAAGCGCAGCGGGTGCCGAACAACCTGGCCGAGCTGGGCCGGCTGACGCAGCTGCCCGACACCAACATCATCAAGCTGCCCAACATCAGCGCCTCGGTGGCGCAGTTGCAGGCCTGCATCCGCGAGCTGCAAACGAAGGGCTACGCCATCCCCGACTACCCCGAGGACCCGAAGAACGACGCAGAAAAAGCGCTGCGCGCGCGCTACTCGAAGTGCACCGGCAGCGCCGTCAATCCGGTGCTGCGCGAGGGCAACTCCGACCGGCGCGCGCCGCGTGCCGTCAAGGAGTATGCGCGCAGGAACCCGCACTCGATGGGCGAGTGGCCGCAGGCCTCGCGCACGCACGTCTCGCACATGCACCATGGCGATTTCTACCATGGCGAGAAGTCGATGACGCTGGACAAGGCGCGCGAGGTCAAGCTGGAGTTGATCACGCACAGCGGCCAGACCGTTCTGCTCAAGCCCAAGGTCTCGCTCAATGCCGGAGAGATCATCGACTCGATGTTCATGAGCAAGAAGGCGCTGTGCGAGTTCTACGAGCGCGAAATCGAAGACGCGCGCAAGTACGGCGTGATGTTCTCGCTGCACGTGAAGGCCACGATGATGAAGGTCTCGCACCCGATCGTGTTCGGCCACTGCGTCAGGATCTTCTACAAGGACGCCTTCGCCAAGCACGGCAAGCTGTTCGATGCGCTGGGCGTCAATGTCAACAACGGCATGGTGAACCTGTACGACAAGATCGCCACGCTGCCCACCTCGCAGCGCGACGAAATCATGCGCGACCTGCACGCGTGCCTGGAGCACCGCCCCGAGCTGGCGATGGTCGATTCGGCCAAGGGCATCACCAACTTCCATTCGCCCAACGACGTGATCGTCGACGCCTCGATGCCGGCCATGATCCGCTCGGGCGGCACGATGTGGGGTGCCGACGGCCGCCCGAAGGAGGTCAAGGCCGTGATGCCGGAGTCGACCTTCGCCCGCATCTACCAGGAGATGATCAACTTCTGCAAATGGCACGGCAACTTCGACCCCAGGACCATGGGCACCGTGCCCAACGTCGGCCTGATGGCGCAGCAGGCCGAAGAGTACGGCTCACACGACAAGACCTTCGAGGTGCCCGAAGCGGGCGTCACCCACATCACCGACCTCGCAACCGGCGAAGTGCTGCTGACGCAGAACGTCGAGGCCGGCGACATCTGGCGCATGTGCCAGGTCAAGGACGCACCGGTGCGCGACTGGGTCAAGCTGGCCGTCACGCGCGCCCGCAACTCGGGCATGCCCGCGGTGTTCTGGCTCGATCCGTACCGCCCGCACGAGAACGAACTGATCAAGAAGGTGACGACCTACCTGAAAGACCACGACACGAGCGGCCTGGACATCCAGATCATGTCGCAGGTGCGCGCGATGCGCTACACGCTCGAGCGTCTGGCACGCGGCATGGACACGATCTCGGTGACCGGCAACATCCTGCGCGACTACCTCACCGACCTGTTCCCGATCATGGAGCTGGGCACCTCGGCCAAGATGCTGTCGATCGTGCCGCTGATGGCCGGTGGCGGCATGTACGAGACCGGTGCCGGCGGCTCGGCGCCGAAACACGTCAAACAACTGGTTGAGGAGAACCACCTGCGCTGGGACTCGCTGGGTGAATTCCTGGCGCTGGCCGTGTCGCTCGAAGAGCTTGGCATCAAGACCGGCAATGCGCGCGCCAAGCTGCTGGCCAAGACGCTGGATGTGGCCACCGGCCTGCTGCTCGACAACAACAAGAACCCGTCGCCGAAGACGGGCCAGCTCGACAACCGCGGCAGCCAGTTCTACCTGGCGATGTACTGGGCACGGGAACTCGCCGCCCAGACCGAGGACCGCGACCTCGCCGCCCACTTCGCACCGCTGGCCAAGACGCTCAGCGACAACGAACCGAAGATCGTGGCCGAACTCGACGCCGTGCAGGGCCGCCCCGCAGACATCGGCGGCTACTACCTGCCCGACCCGCTGAAGACCGAAACCGTGATGCGGCCCAGCGCGACGCTCAACGCGGCGCTGGCGGCGGCGCGGGGCTGACACCTGCGCGGCCGTCCAGGTGGCCTGCCGCCGGTGGTGCGTGAAGGGCGCGGCGGGCTGGCGTGGGAACTGAAGGCGGGCGCCGGCGCGCCGGGTGCGCTCAGGACAGCGCGGCCGTCGCAACGTTGCTCTTCGCCTTCAACTGCTGCTCCAGCGCGGCGATGCGCGCATCGCGCTCGTCGAGGGCGCGCTGCACGTCTTCGGCGTCGATGCGCATCGGAATGTGCTGCGGGCAGTTCCAGTCGAAGCCGGCGACGCGGATCACAAGCGCGCGCTGTGGCCTGGCCTTGTAGCCGGCGCTGTGCAGTCGGCGCGCCAGCGCCGCGTTGCCGGCCAGGTCGTGCACCCGCAGGTGGCCCAGCACTTTCAGCCGCACGCGGTTCGCGTAGTCGATCAGGATCAGCGCGACGCGGTCGTTGTGGGCCAGGTTGCCCACGCTGATGAGTTGCCGGTTGCCGGCAAAGTCGGCAAACGCCAGGGTCTGGTCGTCCAGCACTTCCTGAACGTTCCGTAAGTCGTTCTGCTTTGCCGCCTGCTCCGAAGCGCGACTCAAGTTTCAACGCCACTTGCCGACAACTTGCTAGATGGGCAGCGGATTTGATTAAGGCAAACTTAGTTAGCAAGGAAGCGACCATGGGGAAACACAGGAAGACCGCGCAGCCGGTGGCTGTCGTGCTGAGCGCCAGTTTGACCGGGTTGGCCACGGTGCGAAGCTTGGCGGTCGGCAAGGTGCCCGTGCTGGCAGCGGTTGCAGATTGGGGACAGCCGGCTGCCAGATCAAGGTTCTGCCGGCCCCTCTTGCGACCGGCGGATGAGCACGACGACGCGTCAGCGGTGGCATGGTTTGTGGATGTCTGCAAGGCGCAGGAGTGCCTGCCGGTGGTCATTCCAAGCAGCGACGCCGACGCCCTTTGGCTCGCCAGGCATGCAGCCCTGTTGCGGCCGCATTGCCGTTTTTCCACGACGACCTACGACGACCTGATGAACATCGTCAGCAAAGATCGCCTGTACGCGATCGCGCAAACCATGGGTCTGCCGGTGGTGCCAGCCATCACCGAGCCGACGGTGGAGGCGCTGACCGAATGGAGCCTGATTCACCCCGGACCGTATCTCCTCAAGCCCTTCTACAACCGGATGCCGGGAACAGTTCTTCGACAGAAGAACCGGCTCATCGAATGTCGCGAAGACCTGATGGTGTACGTCGAGAAGCGCGGCAGTCGGGGCCTCATTGTTCAGCGCAGTTTGAGCGGCGGCGATGGCTTTATCCTTGATTGCTATGGCTTGTGCGGGGCAGACGGCAGGCCGATCGCTATGGCCTCGCACCGGCGGATCCGTCAGGGTCCGGCCAACTTTGGGACGACCAGCTTCGGAGAGATCCCGGCGCTCGGCGACAACGCAGTAGAAGCCAAATTGTTCGACTACACCGCGCGGCTTCTGGAGGGCGTCAGCTTCCACGGAATCTTCGGTATCGAATGGCTGCAAGACAAGGGCACCGGCGAGCTGTACCTCATCGACTTCAATGCCAGGCCGTTCAGTTCGATCGGGCATCTTCGCGACTGTGGCTTGAATCTTCCGTGGCTGGCCTATCGTGAGTTGCTCGGTGAAGACCTTTCGGGCCTCCCTCAACGTCCCAAACTGAGTCATCTGTATTGGATGGACGCTTTGAGCGATGTTTTCGGATGCAAGACTTCAGGCTCAACGCATTGGTGGGCGTGGCTCAAATCGTTGTCGCGATGCCGCAGCTTTGCGGTCTGGGATTGGCGCGACCCGATGCCATGGGTATCGGAGACGACACTTGCTCTCTCGCGGACCCTGCGCAATGCTCGACTGCGTGCCCGGCCCCATCGGCACGCCGAAATGCCCAAGCGCACTCGGGATAGTTTCACAAGGCCGCGCGACGCGGCCGGCCCGAAAGGCCTGAACATGCCGATACGCGCCAGCGGGTTTTCGGAGTCCATCACCGAAACTTAGGCTCTTTGAGCGCGCAAGGTGCGCTCAGGACAGCGCAGCCGCTGCGGCGCTGCTCTTGGCCTTCAACTGCTGCTCCAGCGCGGCGATGCGCGCATCACGCTCGTCGAGGGCGCGCTGCACGTCTTCGGCGTCGATGCGCATCGGAATGTGCTGCGGGCAGTTCCAGTCGAACCCGGCGACGCGGATCTCAAGACTGCGCTGTGGCCTGGCCTTGTAGCCGTCGCTGTGCAGGCGCCGCGCCAGCGCCGCGTTGCCGGCCAGGTCGTGCACCTGCAGGTGGCCCAGCACCTTCAGCCGCACGCGGTTCGCGTAGTTCACCAGGATCAGCGCGACCCGGTCGTTGTTGGCCAGGTTGCCCACGCTGATGAGTTGCCGGTTGCCTGCAAAGTCGGCAAACGCCAGCGTCTGGTCGTCCAGCACCTTCAGGAAGCCCGCCGGGCCGCCGCGGTGCTGCACGTAGGGCCAGCCGGTTTCCGACACCGTGGCCATGTAGAAACTGCGCTGCTGCGCGATGAAATGTGTTTCGTCGTCGCCCAGGCGCTGGTTGACCATTTCCGCGCTGCCTTCGAAGTTGCGGGCGTAGGAGGCGCGGCTGCCGTCGCGCTGCTGCGCGGCCTTGACGGCAGGGGTGAAAGCGATATCGGCGAAGGCGTTCGACATGGTGGTGCTCCGTTTCGGGGTGACCGGGCCGCACGCCCGGATCAACTTGGACGAGACTTTGGCGCAGTAGCGGCAAACAGGGAATCGCCAGGAAGGCCAAGGGTCTGTTTCAATATTCGAAACAGTCGAGTCGTTCAGGAGAGCGTCGAGAATCCAAGTTAGACCGTCTAACCATGCCAGCCCCCGCCCCGCGCGTCCTGTCCGTCATCGCCCCGATGACGCAGCTCAACACGCCTTATCCGTCCACTGCCTACCTGACGGGTTTTCTGCGCTCGCGCGGCGTGGCGGCGGTGCAGGACGACCTGGCGCTGGCGCTGATCCTCAAACTGCTCAGCAGCGACGGCCTGAATGCGGTGCAGGTGCACATTGGCGGGCTGCCGGCGTCGGCGCGCACACCACGGGTGCGCGCCTTCAGCGACCAGTTCGATCGATATGCCCACACGATCGCGCCGGCGATCGCCTTTCTGCAAGGGCGCGACGCCACCTTGATGCACCGCATCGCCAGCCGCAGCTTCCTGCCGGAAGGCTCGCGCTTCGACTCTCTCGACGCCTACGTCGATCCGGACGGCGGCGACCCGATGGCGTGGGCCTTCGGCGCTTTGGGCGTGCACGACCGCGCGCGCCACATCGCTACGCTCTATCTCAACGACATTGCCGACGTGCTGCGCGAAGCCGTGGATGCGCGTTTCGAATTCGTGCGCTACGCCGAACAGCTGGCGCAGAGCCAACCCACGTTCGAGCCGCTCGCGCTGGCCCTGGCGGCGCCGCTCAATCTGGTTGACCGCACGATGCGCGAACTGACCCTCGATTCGATATCGCGCCACAAGCCCACCTTGGTGCTGGTGTCGGTGCCGTTTCCGGGCGCGGTGTACGCGGCGTTTCGCATCGCGCAGGCGATCAAGGCGAATCACCCGCACATCGTCACAGCGCTCGGCGGCGGCTTCGTCAACACCGAACTGCGTGAACTCTCGGACCCGCGCGTCTTCGATTTTTTCGACTACGTCACGCTCGACGCCGGCGAGCGCCCGCTGCTCGCCCTGCTGGAACACCTTGCCGGCCAACGTTCGCGCAGCCGGCTGGTGCGCAGCTTCGTTCGTGACAGCGCGAGCGGCGGGGTGCGCTACATCAACCTGGTCGAACCCGACGTGCCGTTCGCCGAGGTGGGCACGCCCACCTGGGACGGCCTGCCGCTGGGCAGCTACCTGTCGCTGCTGGACATGCTCAACCCGATGCACCGGCTCTGGTCCGACGGGCGCTGGAACAAGCTCACCGTCGCGCAGGGCTGCTACTGGAAGAAGTGCAGCTTCTGCGACGTCAGCCTGGACTACATCTCGCGCTTCGAAGTCGCCAGCGCGCAGACGCTGGTCGACCGCATCGAGGCGATCGTCGTCGAAACCGGCCAGACCGGATTTCATTTTGTCGACGAAGCGGCGCCGCCGAAGGCCTTGAAAGGCCTGGCCCAAGAGTTGTTGAAACGCCGAATGGCGGTTTCCTGGTGGGGCAACATCCGCTTCGAGAAGACCTTCACGCCCGCTTTGTGCCAGCAGTTGGCCGACAGCGGCTGCATTGCCATTTCGGGCGGGCTGGAGGTGGCGTCCGATCGCTTGCTCACGCTGATGAAGAAAGGCGTCACGGTCGACCAGGTGGCGCGTGTGACGCGCGGCTTTGCCGACGCCGGCATCCTGGTGCACGCCTACCTGATGTACGGCTTTCCCACCCAGACGGTGCAGGACACGGTCGACGCGCTCGAATACGTGCGCCAGTTGTTTGCAGCCGGCTGCATCCAGTCGGGTTTCTGGCACCGATTCGCGTGCACCGTGCATTCGCCGGTCGGGCGCGACCCGCAGGCGTACGGCGTGACGCTGTTGCCGCTGCCGCCGGTGTCGTTCGCGAAGAACGATGTGGGTTTTGTCGACCCGACGGGTGTGGACCATGACGTGCTGGGCGTCGCGCTGAAGAAGGCGATCTACAACTACATGCACGGCATCGGCCTGGACGAAGACGTGCGCACCTGGTTCGACGTTTCCGTGCCGCGCACCCGGGTGGCCAAACATCGCATCGAACGTGCGCTGGCGCAGGGGGCCTGAGTGGACGAACGCGTCTCGATCATCGTGCCGGTGCTCAACGAGGCCGAAGGCATCGCGGCGACGCTGCAGGCGCTGCAGCCACTGCGTCGCGACGGGGCCGAGCTGATCGTCGTCGACGGC
>JANNKS010000514.1:0-8496 GCA_031396425.1 Rhizobacter sp.
CTTTTGATTGAAGGCGCGATCGAGGTCGCCCCCTTGCTGTTGACGCCCATGTAGACCCCGAGCGCGATCGTCGCCTCCGACGCGTAGCCAGGGAACGGAAAGCGCTGTTGCCGATAACAATCGTTCAGGCGCAGCTGCATACCCCACAACTGGCCGTTGCTGACGCGGTACGCTGGCCAGGCCGCGAAGCCGACCCCGTCTCCCGGGTTCTTCGTCAGGTTGGGCAGGTCCTGCAAACGAATGCGCTTGCCGTCTTCGCTGTGGCAGGACGCGCACGAAAAATCGTACGGGCCGCCGCGAAAGAAGAAGACACGTTTACCCACCTCGAACATCTTCCGTTCTTCGGCATGGGCCTGCGGCAGGCTGAACTTCATGCCGCGCGACTCGGACGCGACCCACGCGACCAGGCTGTCCATGTTGGCCTGTTCGCCACGGCCAAAAGGAGTCTTCGCGATCTCGGCTGCGTTGAACCCCTGCAAAGTCTCAAGGCAGGTGAGCAGGCGCGATTCCATGTCCTGAACCCGCGCCGTATCGCTGAAGTAGCGCGGCAGTTCAACGAACGCGCCTTTCACCACGCCAGGCCCCTTGCCGAGATCACACCGTTCGAGGCTCGCATTCTTCGGCCCGCGCTTTTGGGTCCACAAGGCCTCACCCTTCGCTTCCCACAGCTCTGCGGGGTTGCCGTCGGCGAGCAGTTCGCGGTAGCGCGCAATGCCTTCGGCCGCCGTGGGCTGGGCCAGCGCCCCCGCCGTGCCTGCCCACAACGCGGCTGCAACCATCCAATGCTTCATGCCAATGTTTCTCCGAATTGTTGTCAGCGCGGCAGGTCGTTCAGGTGATCGTCGCTTCATCGGTGCGCTTGTCACCTTTGTTGTCGACCCAGTTGATCGACACCTTGTCGCCGGCCTTTGCGCCTTTGAATCGAAACTGCAGGAACGGATTCTGTGAAATGGCCGGGCCCCATTTTGCCGTCAGCACGGTGCGATCACCGTGCCGGGCCGTCACGTCAGTGATGAAGTGACCTGGAATCGTCTTGCCGGCGGCGTCTTTGCGTTGGCCGGTTTCCATCACGTGCGCCATCAGCACGCGAACGTCGGTCACGCCGTCTTTCAATTGAGCGCGAATGCGCATCGGGTCAGCCATGTGATTCTCCTTGATGTCGTGGTTTCAGCCGCCGCAACCGCCAAGGGTCACCTTGGTTTCCTTGCTCGCCGAGTAGAGCTTGCCGTCGGCCTTGACCACCGCAACCACATTCGTGCTCTGCCCCATCTTGACGCGCGTCGAGACGAAACTGTCAGACCCCTCGTGCAGCACGAAGGCCGCCGTCAAAGGGCTAGGGTTCTTTTCGACCAGAATGTAGATCTCTTGCGTCTTGGGCAGATTGCTTGTCACCGCCACCGGCACCACGGCACCGTTTTCGGCGATGTCGGGCGCGGTGATCACCACGTCCTTGCTGTCCGCGACCGCTCCTCCAAGCGCCTTGAGTGCATCGGCCAGGGTCTTGATCTCGAACGCTGCTGAATCCACGGCCGCCTTCGCAGATGTTGTGCTCAACAATCCACACGCTGCCAGCGCGGCCAATGCGCCGCCATGGTGGACGACCTTGCGTCTATCGATTCGTGTCATGCCTCTTCCTTTCCTTCGATGAATTCGGATCAGCGTTCCGGCAGGGCTCGCGCCCCTGCTGGACCTGCAGCGATTGAGTATCTCTCAGCGCGCCCTCGAGGCGCGCAACCGAACGGGGAGCAGGCACTGCTCAGCGGCACCCTGTTGCTCCCGCCACGCTCATTTCGCGCCTTCGGCACGGGGGTCTTCAGGATTCGTTCGGAAATGTTGACTGAAGGGTGCGTCACCTGTGTCCCATCGTGATGGCTCGGCGCCACGCCGACCGCTCAACTCAATTCGTCGATCAGCCCCTTGAACGTGCGCTTGAGGTTCTTGTCGCCCTCGAGTTCTGACGCGACGCGCACGCAGACGGTTCTGCAGATGTCGGTGAAGGCCGGGTCGCCGACTTTGTAGAAGACTTGGCTGCCATCGCGTCTGCGGGTCAGCACACCACCCTGGTACATCAATGCGAGATGACGCGAAACGTTGGTCTGCGTGGCACCGGTCTCTTCGACAATCTGGTTGACCGCCTTCTCGTCCTGGCAGATGCAATGCATGATGCGAAGCCGAGTGGGCTCGGAGAGCAGCGAAAAATAGCGGGCGACCGACTCAAAGACGTCGCTCATGTCGTCCATTGGGATTCCCACAGATGACGTGTTTGTTGAAGTCATCATATGCGCACGTGCGCATACTGCTATCGGTGTTTGTACGTAGGGCAACCAGCGTCAACGAAGCTGGCTCGCCGATGGAAGCTCTGCCTGCGGACTTCTTCGGCGCCTGTCTCGACAGACGGCTCGCGCACTGGCCGGCCACCGTGACGCAGGGCCGGCTCAGTCGGCGGTTCGCCCTTCGACGAAGCGAGCCCGGAACCAGTCGTCGAGCATGCGCTTTTCGTGCTTCAACGGCTCCGACGCGCCGAAGGCATTGATGCGCTGAAGGTAGTTCAGGTCGGCGATGGACTCTGTTCCGGTTCGGGTGATGTTCCCGTCACCCGAGAGCGTGTAGCGCAATTCGATGCGCGGCCAGTCAGCGCGCCCGCGAAGCACGCGCACATCGGTGCCCGTGCCGCGCCAGGGCCTGGACGAGCCGGCGAGGTCGACGTCGAGCAGTTCGACGCTCAGCTTCTGTTCCCCGGGCAGATGCCGCGCGGCCAGGCGTTTCAGATGGTTTGCCAGCTGGGCAAGATGGCTGGCGCGATCGCTCGCCGAAGCCCCTGCGTCCGAGAAACGCGCCTCGTGGGTGAACAACACCTCGGCACTGCCAGCCGCACACGCCGTGGAAACGCCCAGGCCCGCAACGGCAACAACGGCCAGGATGATGGGATTGAGTCGCATGGAGGCCTCCTAACGCCGGTGACCACCGCGCAGCGTTTTGCCGCGCGGCCAAACTCCCTGTGCCGAATTGAATCACGATTGAGGCGAAGCGTCTCGCCTTTGACCCTGTTTCGGACCTGCTCTTGCGCTGCGGCAAGGCGCAACCCCGCCGTGCCTGTGGCGTCAATCCGCGAAGGCTTCGTCGGGTAGATCCAGGCGCATCAGTTCCGACACCGGACGTTCGTCGTGCTGCAGGTCGCCGCCGACACCCAGGACCTTCGCACCACGGTAGGTACCCAACCAGGCGACCAGCCGTTCAGAGCTGAGCGGGCGGCTCAGCAGATACCCCTGGATTTCGTCACACCCCAGGGCCCTGAGGTAGTCGGCCTGGTGCAAGGTCTCCACGCCCTCGGCGACGACTTTGAGCTGCAGACTGCGCCCGAGCGCAATCACCGCCGTCGCAATGGCGCTGTCTTCATCGTTGTTCGTGATCTCGCGCACGAACGAACGGTCGATCTTCAGCGTGTCGATGCTGAATCGCTTCAAGTAGCTGAGCGAGGAGTGCCCGGTGCCGAAGTCGTCGATCGCCACACGCACGCCCATCTCGGCGATGCTCGCCAGCATAGCGCGACTCGCGTCGTTGTCTTCCATCAGTTGGCTCTCGGTCAATTCCAGCTCCAGCCGATGCGGTGCAATGCGGGTTTCGGCCAGCGTCTCCGAGATGAGCTGGAAGAGGTATTGCTGACGAAACTGCCGGGCCGACAGATTGACCGCCAGGCACAGCGGCGCCAGGCCCAGCTTGTCCCACCGCGCTAGTTCGGCACAGGCGGTTCGGATGACCCAGGCCCCCACCGGAAGGATCAATCCGGTCTCTTCCAGGACCGTGATGAAACGATCGGGCGGCACGACGCCCTCACCCGGGCGGTTCCAGCGGATGAGCGCTTCCACGCCGGTGATGCGGCCGGTGCGCAGATCCGCCTTGGGCTGGTATTGAAGTGAAAACTCGTTGCGTTCAAGCGCATGTCGCAAACTGGTTTCGAGTGAAAGGCGCAGCTCCAGCGCCGCGTTCATGTTGGCGTTGTAGAAGCTGTAGGTGTTGCGCCCCAGGGCCTTTGATCGGTACATCGCCATGTCGGTGTGCCGAACCAGCCCGTCCAGGTCGGTATCGTCGTGGGGGTAGAGCGAGATGCCGATGCTGGTGGAGATCACGATTTCGTCAGCGCCGGTGACGAACGGTTCGAGCAGTGCGTCCAGGATGCGCCGTGCAATCAAAGCTGCGTCGTCGGCGCCACCGATGTCCTCCACGATGACGGTGAACTCGTCGCCACCCAGGCGCGAAACGGTGATGGACTCATGCGGCTGCACCCCCACTGTGTCGACACTGCGAAGGCAATCGGTGAGGGTTTGTGCAACATGCTGCAGCAATCGGTCGCCGACCTCATGCCCCAGGCTGTCGTTGACCACCTTGAAGCGGTCCAGGTCGAGGAACATCAATCCCAGGACCCGACCGCTGCGCTTGGCACGCTTCATGCCTTCGCGCAGTCGGTCGCGAAACAGCACCCGGTTCGGCAGGCCGGTGAGGCTGTCGAAATTCGCCAGCATCGCCATGCGGTCGTGCGCGGCCCGGCGTTCGGTGATGTCGCGGACGAACGCGATCATCTGCGCTGCGCCCTTGAAATTCGATTCGCTGACGGTCACCTCCACCGGAAACGTCGCACCTTCGGCAAGCCTGGCGATGGTTTCGTGAAGACCGGTGGGAAAGGGTGCGCCTTCCGGCGCACCGGGAACCGGCTCGATCAAGTCGCTCAGCCGCATTCCAACCACGGCTGTGGGGTCGCGCGTCAACAGCTGGCCGGCGGCCGGATTGCATGACAGCACAGAGCCGTCGAGCGAAAAAGTCATGATGCCGTCAATCGAGTTCTCGAACACGATGCGCAGCCGGTCTTCGGTTTCCTGGCGAGGATTCGGCTCGGCACGATCAGGTGCGTTGGCTGCGCCTGATTTCACCGATGCCCGAAGCAGTGCAAGGGCCAAGGCGGCGAACAGGCCGGCGACCAAGGCGGCCATGAGCATCGTTGCCAGCACGGGCAGGAGCGAGTGGCTGACGTTTGCTTCGCCGACGCTTACGCCATCGGCCATCGCCACCGCCGTGTGGGTGGTCGTTGGCCATGCCGGCTGAGCCGTATTGGTCGCGACGATCAATCCGGCCCGGTTGTGCAGGCTGATCAGGGCAGGCGAGGAAGTCGCACTGTGCGCGCGAGCTAGCGCAAGCTGCAGTTCCTGCGGGTGCAGAAGGCCCCGCTTCGCCGTTGCGCCCATCATCGAGGCCCAGGTCTGCGCCTGCATTGCGCCGACCTGGGCCGCCGTCTGAAAACTCACCCACCCACTGCCCAGTGTCACGGCCAGCGCCAAGGTCCAGATCAACGCGCGGGCCTTGACTCGAAGCAATCTGGCCAGACCCTCGAATTGTGGCGAATTCAGCATGTTCGCCATCCGCAATTGGCGGCTCGGCAAGTGATGACGCAGCGCATCCCGCACGCCATGTCCTGACCCTTTGGATCGGCAGTGGGTGAATCAGCGGGCGGGGTCAGCATGGATGCAGGTCAATTGTCAGGAAAGGGCATGTCAGCAACACCGAGGCGGGCGCGGTGCGCCGGCGTGCCGTGGCCAGACGGCGCAGGGCCGACAAGCTCTGTGGTGTTTTCGGACTGGCGCCGCGAAACTTGAGCGCATTACTGGCTGCGAATTTGTCCCGCTGCGCCGACTCAGTGGCATCGTCGACGCGGCTCGATCATGGGGATGCGGTCAAACGTGGCCGCACCGGCAGGGGCAAGTGGCAAAATCGGCGTCGTCTTCGCCGCAGATCTGAGGTTTCGATCATGATCAAGAAGTTGCACCACAACGCCTACCGCTGCCGCGATTCCGAGCAGACCCGGCGCTTCTATGAGGAATTCCTCGGTTTGCCGCTCGCCGGCACGCTCGAGATCAACGAAACCAAGAGCGGCCGCAAGACCCAGACCCTGCACACCTTCTATCGGCTGGATGACGGCTCGCACCTGGCCTTCTTCGACGCCCCGGACATGCCATTCGAATTCAAGCCTCAACACGACTTCGACCTGCACATCGCACTGGAAGTCGAGCCCGAGGCTCTTGCGCCCATGCTTGCCAAGGGCAAGGCCAACGGCATCGAGACTCGTGGAGTCTCGGACCATGGATTCATTCACTCGATCTACTTCCGCGACCCGAACGGCTACGTTGTTGAGCTGTGCGCCAAGATGCCCACGCACGACGTCGCAATGGACCCGCAGCGCAACCAGGCGCGTGCCAAGCTGGACCGGTGGACTCAAGGGAGAAACCAGGCCGCCTCGGCAACATGATGGCGTGGCGAGCCGTCGGCGGCGGACCGGCCTGAATCCCCCCACGTTCGCCATGATTCCCTGGTTGCGCGGCCCCAACGATCCGCTGCCCGATGCCCGGCGGGCCCTGCCATTGGAATCCGACGCCCCGGGCCTGCTGGCGGCGGGCGGAGAATTGACGCCGCACCGGCTCGAAGAGGCGTACTCGAAGGGGATCTTCCCCTGGTACAGCGAGGGCCAGCCGGTGCTGTGGTGGTCGCCCGATCCGCGCATGACGCTGCAGGTGGATCAGTTCAAGCTGTCGCGTTCGCTGCGCAAGACGCTGGCCAGATTCATTCGCTCACCTGGCTGCGAGGTGCGCGTCGACACCGCGTTTGCGAGCGTCATTGACGCTTGCGCCGCGGCACCGCGGCATGGCCAGAGCGGCACCTGGATCGTCGCCGAAATGATCGGCGCCTATTCAAGATGGCACACCTTGGGACGGGTTCACAGCTTCGAGACCTGGGTCGACGGTCGCCTGGTGGGCGGGCTGTATGGCGTGAGCCTGGGCCGCATGTTCTTCGGTGAATCGATGTTTTCGCATGCCACGGATGCGTCCAAGATCGCATTGGCCGCACTCGTGTGTTTTTGCCGCGCCCACAGCGTGCCCTTGATCGACTGCCAGCAGCGCACCGATCACCTGAGCTCGCTGGGTGCGCGCGAGATGAGCCGAAGCGAGTTCGAGGGCCGCTTCATCCCGCGCCTGAGCGAGCCGGCGATCAATGAATGGACCTATCATCCGCGGCTATGGCGTCAGCTAGCGATTGACGGCGCCGGCCCCGAGGACAACGGCACGTGACGCACCCCAAAGAGCTTCCGCTGGCTTCGCTGCAGTTCTACGCAACGGCGCCCTACCCCTGCAGCTACATCTCCGGCCGCCAGGCGCGCTCTCAGGTGGCCACCCCCAGCCACCTGATCCACGCCGACGCCTACTCCGGGCTGGTCGCGAACGGCTTCCGGCGCAGCGGCATGTTCACTTATCGGCCGTATTGCGACGGCTGCCAGGCCTGCGTTCCGCTGCGTGTGCCTGTCCAGACATTTGTTCCCACGCGCAGCCAGAAGCGCGCATGGCGCACCCATGGCGCGCTGCAATCACGCGTGTTGCGACTGTGCTTCGTGCCAGAGCATTATCAGTTGTACCTGCGTTACCAGGCCGGCCGCCACAGCGGCGGCGGCATGGACCATGACAGCATCGACCAGTACACGCAGTTCCTGCTGCAAAGCCGCGTCAATTCCCGTCTGGTGGAGTTCCGCGAAGCGTCGGACGACGGCATGGGCCGGCTGAAGATGGTCTCGATCCTTGACGTGCTGAACGACGGACTTTCGGCGGTCTACACGTTCTACGAACCCGAGGGTCGGGCGAGTTACGGCACCTACAACGTGATGTGGCAACTCGAGCAGACCCGGCTGCTCAAGCTGCCCTACCTTTATCTGGGCTACTGGATCGACGAAAGCAACAAGATGGCCTACAAGGCCCAGTTCGGGCCGCATGAAATCCTGCGTGACGGCATCTGGCGCCAGGCTAAAGCGCCAGAAGACTGAGCGTTTCTTCGGCAATCGCCAGGCACGCGGTCAAACCCGGCGATTCGATGCCGAACAGGTTCAGCAGCCCGGCAACGCCGTGCTCGCGCTGGCCCTGGAGCATGAAGTCCGCCGCAGGTGCAAGCGGCCCGGCAAGTTTGGGGCGCACACCGGCGTAGGCCGGTTGCAACGCTGACCCGGGCAAGGCCGGCCAGAAGCGCCGGATGGCCGTCACGAAGGCCCCCCGGCTGGCCGGGTTGACGCGGTAGTCCAGCCCGTCAGGCGAATCCGTTTCGAGCCACTCCACGTCGGGCCCGAACCGGGCCTGGCCGGCCAGGTCGAGCGTGAGGTGCACTCCCAGGCCACCCGGTTCGGGCAATGGGTAGATCAGGCGCGAAAAGGGTGCCCGGCCAGTGAGCGAAAAATAGCTGCCCTTGGCGAAGTGCGGTGTCGGAATGTGGCGCGCATCGAGTGCGCCGATGCGCCTCGCCAGCGCGGGCGCCCAAAGGCCGGCTGCATTGACAAGCAGGCGTGCGCCAAGCGCCGAAGGTTCCGCACCGCCCACGTGAACCACATGCTGGGCCGCTTTGCTGCTCAGTTCCAACACCGGCGAGCGCAAGGCCAGCACCCCGCCCGCGCGCTCAAAATCGCCCAGCAGCGAC
>JANNKS010000534.1:0-6669 GCA_031396425.1 Rhizobacter sp.
CGTGCCGACCAAGACGCTGGTGGCCAGTGCGCGCGCAATTCACCTCGCGCGCCGCGGCGCGGAGTTCGGCTTCCACGCCGGGGACATCCGCGTCGACATGGCGCGTGTGAAGGCACGGATGGACGGCATCGTGCGCAAGTCGCGCGAAGGCGCCGAGGCGTGGATGCGCGGGCTGGCGAACACCGAAGTGATCGTCGGTGACGCGAGCTTCATCGCACCGCGCACGGTTCAGGTGGGCCAGCGCAGCTGGACTGCAGCGCGTGTCTTCCTCAACCTCGGCGGCCGTTCGGTGCGGCCGGCATTGCAGGGCATCGACGACGTCACGACGCTCGACAACGTGTCGATCATGGCGCTCGACCAGGTGCCCGAACACCTGGTGATCGTGGGCGGCAGCTACATCGGGCTGGAGTTCGCCCAGCTGATGCGGCGTTTCGGCGCCGAGGTGACGGTGGTGGAACGCTCGGCGCACCTGCTGCCGCGCGAAGACGACGACGTGGCGGACGGTATTCGCGCCATCCTCGAGGCCGAAGGCGTGCGCTTCCAGCTCGGTTCCGAGTGCATTGCGCTGGCGCGTGACTGCGCGCGCATCGCGGTGGGTTCGAAGTGCGATGGGCAGGCGCCGGTGATCGTCGGCAGCCACGTGCTGCTCGCGGTCGGGCGGCGGCCCAACACCGACGGGCTGGGGCTGGAACGCGCCGGCATCGCACTCGACGAGCGCGGCTACGTTGTCGTCGACGATCAATGCCGCAGCAGCGCCGAAGGCGTCTGGGCGGTGGGCGACTGCAATGGCCGCGGTGCGTTCACGCACACCGCCTGGAACGATCACGAGATCGTCGTGGCCAACCTGTTCGACGCCGACCCACGCCGCCTGAGCGACCGCATCCCTTGTTACGCGCTGTTCATCGACCCCGCGCTGGGCCGGGTCGGCCTGACCGAGCGCGAAGTGCGCGCCGGCGGGCGTGCGGCGCTTCTCGGCAAGATGCCGATGCAGCGGGTCGGCCGTGCGCGCGAGGCCGGCGAGACGCAGGGTTTCATGAAAGTGCTGGTCGATGCGCAGAGCCAGCGCCTGCTCGGCGCGGCGCTTCTCGGCATGAACGGCGACGAGGTCGTGCACTCGCTGCTCGACGTGATGGCCGCCGACCGGCCGTGCACCGTGATCTCGCGCGCGATGCACATCCACCCGACGGTCAGCGAGCTGATTCCGACCTTGCTGCAGCAACTGCGCCCGCTCACCTGAGCAGTGACCACGCTCAGCGCATCTGCGGGGCCGCTGCAGCGCAGCCGTCAGCGGCGGTGCCCGACGTCGAGGTCGTTGCGCCCGCTGCGGTCGACGCCGCGCACCAGCCAGAGCGGCCGGCGCGCGAAGTCGACCGGCACGCCCGACTTGCCATCGACCGGGCGCAATTGGCGCTCGAACACCGAGGTCGAAGGCATGTAACGCAGTGCCACGCCGGTGCGGCGCCTGGCTGAGAGATTCGCCTCTGCGCCGTGGATCATGTAGACGTCGTGCAGCGACATCTCGCCCGGCTGCAACTGCAGGTCGACGGCGCTCGATTCATCGAAGGTGTGATTCGCCAGGCGCTGGTTCAGCGTCAGGTCGGTGCGGTCTTCGTGCAGGTGCTCGTGCAGTTGCCTGCCGGCGTGCGAACGCGGTATCACGCGCAGGCAGCCGTTTTCGGTGGTCGACTCTTCGAGGGCAACCCACACCGTGCAGTTCGCCAGCGGCCGGATCGGCCAGTAGTGGCCGTCCTGGTGCCAGGGCGTCTCGTAGCCTTCTGCAGCCGGTTTGCAGAACACGTGGCAGCCCCACAGGATGATGTCGTCGCCGAGCACGCCTGAGACCAGCTCGACGATCGCGGGGTCGCGCGCGAGTTCCAGAAACGCCGAATGGCCACGCACGCCTTCACTGTTCTCGCCCTCGACGTGTGCGGAGACAAGCTTTTCGGGGCGCACCCCGGGGTTGGCGCGGATCAGCTCATCGAGCGCGCGCGCCAGCACGTCAACGCGTGCGGCGGGCAGACGGAAGCGCGGAATGACCCAGCCTTCGGTGCGGTAGTGATCGGCCTCTTCGGCCAGCAGTGTCGCCATGCGGCGATGGTGCCAGAAAAACGCCGCGATCGGCCCGCCGGGAGGCCCCGGTGCGGTGGCGCGGCTCGTTCCGCTGCGCCTGTGGCAAAAGGGGCAGGGCGCTCAGGCGCGCGGGTTTTCAGGCGTGTCGGTGTTGGGCGTGTCGGTGTTGGGCTTGCCGTCTTCGCGCAGATCGAGGTTCGGCTTGATGGCGGGCGAGCCGGCGCCGATCGACTCGTCGATATTGCGCTCGACCTGGCGCAGCTTCGCATCGACCTCGTCGGTCGAGTGCTTGGACGGTTCGATGTGGGACGATTGTTGCTGAGTCATGGTGTACTCGTTGCGTGAATGACTGGGCCCCCAGTATTCGGCGTTGGACGCACCCTGTCTGTCGGCTGGACAGAGCGACAACCGTAAGACCCGGACTACATCCGGGCCGCAACAGAGCACGTTGCGCAGCCCATCCGCCCGCGCCAGGCGTGCGACCGAGAAGGGCAACCCGACGCCAGATTCGACGCTGGCGTCATCCTTCGGGTTCGCGCGTGGTTCAGGCGCGCTTGGCCTTGCCGGCCGCCTTGGTCATCGAGCCGGCCACGGCGTTGTAGTTGGCTTCGGCGGCTTCGGTGGCCTGGCGGGTGGCCTTCTGGAAGCCGTCGAAGGCGTTGTTCGCGGCAGCCATTGCCGACTGGAACAGGGCGACACCGCTGCCCGATCCGTCAGGGCCGTTCTTGGTGGCGGCGCCGACCGACGACATGATCGATTTCTGCACTCCGGAAACCTGCTCGGTCGCAATGCGTTCGAATTCGGCTTTCGTCTGGGTGAGGATGTCGACCACCTGACGGCCGTAGGCGGTGGCCTTCTCGGCGCTGGGCTGCATCAGTTCGGTCTGCAACGCGAGCAGCGCCTGCGGGTCTTTTGCCGACAGCAGCGCGAGGCTGGCTTCGGCGGTTTCGTCGAGGCTGGTCTTGAGCACTTGCAGGTTCAGCGCGGTGAGCTGTTGTACGCCGTCGAACGCGGTGGCGCTCAGGCTCATCAGTGCATCGAGGGTTGCCTTGTTGGTGGCGGCGAAGGGGGTGGTGTTCAGCATGGCGTGCTCCGGTGGATTGAGGGTGGGTGTTGAAGCAGTTTGCTGCACTGCAACATACCTCGAGTTTAGTCGCAATCCGTTCGCATGCAAGCACTGATCGTCACCACGAGCCACTTTAGGCGCGTGGTTCTAGAAAGGCAGATGCCGCGTGATGTCGCTCAGGTCGGCGTCGGGGTGCCGGCCATCCGGTCGTGCTTGAGGAAGTACTTGCGTGCCAGCGCAACCAGCTGTTTGTCGCTGGGAAGTGCGATGCCTTCGTAGCCGACGATGCGCGCTGCGGTGTCGGGCCGGTGCTTGTCGACGTAGTGGCGAAAGTCGGCGATGGCCGTGTGCGAACCGGTCACCAGCACTTCGCCGATGCCTTCGAGCGCAGCGCAGACATCGGCGTAGAACTCGTGCTGCGAACGCACCGCGCTGCCATGTTGGCGGGTGTGGTGCGTGTGCGCGCGTATCTTGTTCGCCAACACATGCTCGGCGTCGAATTGCAGCACCTGCGCAGATTGATGATCGGTCCAGACGACGGCGTGGAACAGGCTCATGGTTCACTCCTTTGCCGCCATGATCGGTGAATCAATCACAGACGATGCTGATGCAGGTCAAGCCAGCGGCGTGTTTCGCTGCCGCGACAGCCTGAGGGCGCAAGCGGGCGCCGCGCGCCGGGCATCGTCGCGTTGGGCGTGGTCCGGCCGGCCGCGGTTTCAACTGCTGAGCAGCTGCCCACCGTCCACAGTGATGGTCTGGCCGGTCACCCAGCGCGCATGGGGCGACGCCAGGAACAGCGCCACCTCCGCGATTTCCTCGGAGGTGCCGAGGCGACCGAAAGGAATGCTCTGCAGGATGCGTGCATAGAGTGGGTCGTTGCCCAGGCGCCGTTTCTCCCAGGTGCCGCCTGGAAACTCGACCGAGCCCGGCGCGATGCAGTTCACGCGGATGCCCTGGTGCGCCAGCATGGCGGCTTGGCTGGTGGTGTAGTGAATCATCGCCGCCTTCACCGCAGCGTAGGCGGGGGTGCGCGTCGACGGCCGCAGACCGGAGATCGATGCGATGTGGATGATCGAGCTGCCCGCTGCCGCCGTGAGTGCTGCCAGCGCCGCGTGCGAAGCGCGCACCATCGCCATGACGTCGACTGCGAGGCCGGACGCCCAGGCCGCCTCGTCGTCGCCGAGGCCGAAGCCCGAGGCGTTGTTGACCAGAACGTCGATGCCTCCGAGTGCCGCTGCGGCGTCGGCCACATAACGCGTCACGGCCGGCCCGTCCGCCAGGTCGCAGCTGCCGGCATGCGCCTTGCCGCCATGGCGTTCGAGCTCGGCGCGCGTGGCGTCCAGCGCAGCGATGCCGCGCGCGCAGATCGACACGTCGGCGCCGGCAGCGGCAAAACCCATCGCGATGGCGCGCCCGATGCCCCGGCTGCCGCCGGTCACGACGACGCGCTTGTGCTTGAAATCGAATGCCAAATCGAACCCTCCCAACCGGGCGGCTTCAACCACAGCCGGGCGCTGCGTGGCGCGGGCGAATGAATGCCTTTCAGCGCCGGATGCCGTTCGCGAGCTCGAAGAACTTCGGGTTCAGGCCGGCCATCGGTTCGCGCAGCTTCGCTATTTCAGCTGCCGGCCCGTGCACTTCCAGGCGCGTGATTTCGGCGATCTTGAGGGCCTGCTGCAGCAGCGCGCCGACGTTTTCCAGGTGCGCCAGCAGCGCGGCAGCGTTGTCATAGCCTTCGCGGCAATGCGCTTCCTGGCCCGCGAACGAGAACGCATAGTGCACGCAGCCGGGTTCGGTGCGCGTCTTGGCAACGAACTGGTCGCCCAGGGCCTTGAAGGCAGCGAGTTGCCCATCCGCCACTTTGAAGTAGGGAACGAGCGTGCAGCAGGTGTCTGGGCTGGCCATCGGTGTCTCCGGTTGGAAGAGGGTGGGGGCCGATGCTACGACGCCTTGACGCCGGCATCAAGCCGATGCCGACAGCCGATGCGCGCTTGAGTCGCTCCGCGCGTCGCGTTCGCTCTGCTGAACTTTCACGCAGCGTGGGTCGAGCAGCCCGAACGCGAGCGCCTGCAGGAGCAGCGCCGGCAGGCCGGCGCGATGTGCAGCGTCAACGTTTGCCCAGCGAGGCCATCACTTCACCGGCGTCGGCGTCTTCCAGGCAGGGTGTGACGGTCAACGGCAGCAGGTCGGCCCATTGCGCCTGCCACAGGTACATGGCCTTCGCGTCGTTCGACTCGCTGATCGCAAAACCCTGGCCGTTCATGCCGTGCCAGCGCCCGAGCAACTGCACCCCCTTGGGCGGCGCGCCGCCGGTTTCGAGAAAGCGTGCCACGGCGGCGTTGAATGAACCCTGGGGCACGGACCAACTGGTGATGTACTTCATGAGGAACTCCTGAAGAAGTCAGTGACAAGGGTCGCCGCGGCATGCACAGCGGCGTCACGGCAACCCGAACCCATCCGCCGACCTGGGGGCCGTCAGCGTACGCCGCATCCGGCCGGATTGAAAGCCCCACCGATCCGGCAATCGACAAGCCGGCGCGGGCCCGACCCCAAGCCCGGCAGGCGCCTAGCGTGTCGGCGCTTCCCACCCCCCGCCCAAGGCCTTGATCAGTGCCACGCTCGCCTCCAGCCGGGCTTGGCGCACGCGCACCAGCGCCAGTTCGGCGTCTTGCACGCTGCGCTGGGCCTCCAGAACATCCAGGAAACCCGAGTAGCCGGCCTCGTAGCGGCGGTTCGCGATGCGCAATGCCTCGCTGGCGTCGCGGCGCTGCGCTTCGACTTCCGATTCCTGCAGCGCGCCCTGCTCCATGCTCACCAGCGCGTCGGCGGTTTCGCGAAACGCCGTCAGCGCGGCCTTCTGATAGCCGATCGCCGCCTGTTCGGCCTGGGCCCGTGCCTGGTCGGCGCGCGCGACGTTGCGGCCGGCATCGAACAGCGAGACCAGCATGGACGGGCCGATCGACCACACCTGCGCTCCACTCTTCAGCAAGTCGGTGAGCGATGCGCTCTGCGTTCCCAACGACCCGGTGAGTGAAATCGTCGGCCAGACCGCCGCGCGGTTCACCTCGATCTGGATCTGCGCCGCGCCGAGCTGCGCCTCGGCCTGGCGCACGTCGGGCCGGCGCTCGAGCAGATGTGCCGGCAGCCCTGGCGGCGGCGTGGCGGGCAGCGTCAGCGACTGCGCGATCGGCATCGCGGCCGCATCGATGCCCGCCCCCGGCCGGCCGGTGAGCTGCGCCAATTGATGTTCGAGCAGCGTGCGCTGGCGCTGCAAGTCGGGGCGCTGCGCACGCGTGGCCGCGAGCGCGGTTCGCGCGAGCGCGGCGTCGAGCGCCGAGGCCACGCCAGCGGCGGCGCGGCGCTCCACCAGGCGCAGGCCCTCCGCGCGCGAACGCGTCTGCACCTCGTTGACAGTGAGCTGCGCGTCGAGCGAGCGCAGGCCGAAGTAGAGCTGCGCCGCACTGGCCGTGAGCGCGAGCTGCACCGTGTCTCGCGCGTACACCGCCGCGAACATCTGCTGCTGCGCCGCGGCG
>JANNKS010000671.1:0-1595 GCA_031396425.1 Rhizobacter sp.
ATAGCGGTTGCTGTCGTAGACGCAACCAGTCTCCAGTGGCTCGCCGATGGAACGCAACTCGTCGCCGGTCGAAAAGAACGCCACGCGCAGGCGCCGGCGCACTGGCACTTCCGCCTGGCCGAGCGACGCAAGCAGGCCCAGGTCGGCCGGGCTCAGTATTCGCCCGGCCTGCAGCGCGGCTTCGCCCGCGGCCAGGTCTTCGCCAGCGAGACGCCGGTTGTCACCGGCGCGAACCACGCCAGCCGGCACAACGATCGCGGGCCCGTCGATGCGCACGAACTCTTGCGGCACGACGGTGTCCAGGCCCTCCGGCATGACGGCGCCGGTCGTGATGCGCACGCACTGTCCGGCCTGAACGGAGCCGACGAATGCTTGTCCTGCCAGCCCAGTGCCGACCGCATTCAACACCGTTTCCTGGGTGGGCGACAAGTCGGCACCGCGCAGCGCAAAACCGTCCATCGCCGAGTTGTCGTGCGCAGGCACGTTGGTCGAACTGACGATGTCGCGCGCCAAGACCCGGCCGAGCGCGCTGCGCAGTGCGAGCATCTCGACTGCATGCACTGTGGGCACCAGGCGCGCGATGAATTCCTGCGCCTGTGCGACCGGCAGTGCATTCGGGTCGTAGCCGCTCACGCACGAGGCGATGTCCTGAAGCGATGGCGACATCATGGGGCAGCTCGGGGTGCTGGCGCTGGCTGCAACTGCATCAACTCGGCGAGCGTGTTCGCATTCGCGAAGGCTTGGGGGTCGTCGAATGGCACTTCCACGCAACGGTGCTGCGCGGTCCATCGATCGATCTTGCGCTGACCATCGTGGGTGAAACGCACCAGGCTTTCCATCAGCTCGGTTTTCATCAGGCAGAACACCGGCTGGGTGCGCTGCACGCCGTCCTCCAGCGATGTGGCCATGGCCATTTCCGCATCGGCGCGTTGCAGGGCGCTGGCAAGACGGGCCACCAGGTCGAGCGGGAACAGTGGCGAGTCGCATGGCACCGTCACGAGGTAGCGCGTTTCGCAGTGCTCCAGCCCGGCCAGAAACCCCGCCAATGGGCCGGCGAAGTCGGGCAGGGCATCGGGCCAGACGGGGGCTCCCAGGGCTTCATAGGCGCCCAGGTTGCGGTTCGCGTTGATCATGACCTCGCCCACCTGGGGTGCGAGCCGCATCAGCGCATGCATCGCCAGCGGCATGCCGTGGAAATTCTGCAGGCCCTTGTCGACGCCGCCCATGCGGCTGCCGCGCCCGCCGGCCAGGATCAGCCCGGTGATCTCTTCGCGTTCAATCATCGGCAGCGCGTCCCCACTCAGCCGCCGATGTAATGCATTTCAACGCGCCGCTGGCCGCTGCCCGGGTCGGAGTTGGCGGCGCTGCGCAGTTCGGAGTAGCGGTCATCGCGCGCCTGCCAGATCAGGCCCACGGCGGCGGCGATCTGCGCATCGTTCGTGCCGCCGCGAAGAAGCGCACGAAGGTCATGGCCGTGGTTTGCGAACAAGCACAGGAACAACTTGCCCTCGGTGGACAAGCGGGCGCGGTTGCAGTCATGGCAAAACGCCTGCGTGACGCTGGAGATCACGCCGATCTCACCCGCACCATCGAGG
>JANNKS010000697.1:0-3749 GCA_031396425.1 Rhizobacter sp.
ACGGTAAATAGGCGTCCATGCCATTCAAATTCCCCCACCAAACGATCTCGCGTCGTGCCGGGAATCTCATCCGTCACGGCAAGGCGTTCGCCCACCAGACGGTTAAATAACGTGCTTTTGCCGACATTTGGTCGCCCGACCAACGCGACCAACGGTTTACGCGCCATGCAGTTAGTACCTCTCAATGCAGATTACAGTACATTATATCAAACGGATGGGCAGTGGCCGCGCCGGGTCCGGCGGATCTGCAGGCGACCGTGGGTGATCCGAGCAAGGTGGCGCACGATGCAGCGTCCGTGCCGAATCGCGACGCGGTGATTTCGCGCCTTGCCGACCACCCGCGCCTGCGTCACGTGGTTCGAAATTTCGCCATGCAGTTGCCGGCCAAGTTGCAGGGCATGCACGATGCGTTGGGGCGGACCGAACTGAACGAATTGGCAGCACTGGCGCATTGGCTGAAAGGCGCGGGCGGCACGGTGGGCTACGACGAATTGTTTGAGCCGGCGCGCGACCTCGAGGCGCACGCGCGCAGCGGTGACGTGGGCGCGATCGCGGACGCGTTGCGGACATTGCAGTCGCTGGTGCAGCGCATGGTGATTCCCGATGCGACGTCTGCGCCGGCGGTGTCGGCCGAACGCACCCCGGTAACGGTATGAGGACCCTTCCCGTGAAATTCGATCCCGCAACGAACCAGCCGCAGGCACCGGAACGTGAGGAAGGTGGCCCGGCGTCGCGGTTCGTGCGCTGGGTGGAGTCGTCCGTCACCGACCTCGACGCACCGCCGACCGACCACGCTGAACTGGCGACGGCCCAGCCGTCCGGGCTGCACGACGTGACCGTCATGATGGTGGACGATGAACCGATGATGACCGACGTCATCCAGACCTACCTGGAAGAGGCGGGGTACCGGCGGTTTGTGTCGGTGAACGATCCGCTGCAGGCGCTGGAAGCGGCGCGCCAGCATCGCCCCGGGCTGTTGTTGCTCGACCTGATGATGCCCGGCCTGTCGGGCTTCGACATCCTGGCGCAGATGCGCAACGACGCGCAGTTGCGCTACATCCCGGTCATCATGTTGACGGCGGCGAGCAACACCTTGACCAAGCTGAAAGCGCTCGAGCTGGGTGCGACCGAATTCCTGTCCAAGCCGGTTGACCCGAGCGAGCTGATCCTGCGCGTGCGCAACACACTGGTATTCAAGGTCTACCAGGACCGGCTGGCCAACGAGGATCTGCTCACCGGCCTGCCGAACCAGCGTGTCTTCACCGAACAACTGCAGGCCATGCTGGCGGGCGCCAAACAGGGGCATGCCGGGCTGGCGCTGCTGCAGATCGGGCTGGACCGGTTCAAGCAGATCAACGACAGCCTGGGCCACAGCGCGGGCGATCGACTGCTGGAGGCGGTCGCGGCCCGCCTGCGCTCTTGCGTGCGGCGCGCCGACACCCTGCTGCTGAGTCGCCTCGAAGGCGACGAGTTCGGCCTGTTGATGCCCGGCATCGAATCGCCCGACGCGGCCGACCAGATGGCACGCCGCATCCTTGCGGCGATGTCGCGGCCGTTCCAGCACGAAGGGCAGGACTTGTTCGTCACGCCCAGCATCGGCATCTCGGTCTTTCCCGACGACGGCTTGGACGAACAGACCTTGAGGCGCAACGCCGCCGCGGCGATGCGCCATGCGAAGGGCAGTGGCCGCAACACCTTCGAGTTCTATTCGGCCGAACTCAACAGCGCCTCGGTGGAGCGGCTCTCACTGGAGACCAACCTGCGCCGTGCGATCGAACGCGACGAGCTGCTGCTGCACTTCCAGCCCAAGATTCACCTGGTCTCGGGCCGCGTTGTCGGTGCCGAGGCGCTGCTGCGATGGGTGCGGCCGGGCCTGGGGCTGGTACCGCCGGCGCAGTTCATTCCGGTCGCCGAAGAAACCGGCTTCATTGTCGAGATCGGTGAATGGGTGATCGAACAGGCGTGCGCGCAGATGGCACGCTGGCGCGATGCGGGACTGGGCGATGTCAAGGTGTCCATCAACGTGACGCGCCACGACATGGTGGCCGGTGGGCTGGTGCACGCCGTGGGCAGCGCGATGGCGCGACACGGCATCGCGCGCGGTCAACTGGTGATCGAGTTGACCGAGAGCATGCTGATGGACCGGGTCGAAAACACCCGCAGGCAGCTCGACGAACTGCGCGCCCTTGGCGCTGAATTGGCGATCGACGACTTCGGCACCGGCTATTCGTCGATGAACTACCTCAAACGCTTCCCGGTCGACGAGCTGAAGATCGACAAGTCGTTCATCGACGGCACGCCGCAGGGCGCGACCGACAACGCAATCGTCAAGGCGATGATCGTGCTCGGCCACAGCCTGGGCATGCGTGTCGTCGCGGAAGGTGTCGAGACAGCGTTGCAGCGCGACATGCTGGCCGAACTCGGTTGCCACAGCTTCCAGGGCTACCTGTGCAGCAAGCCGTTGCCTGCCGCGGCGTTCAGCGCCCGGCTGCTGGAAATCAACGGGGCGTAGCCCGGCTCAAGCGATCCCCTCAACAGGGGTGGGGCAGCGCCCCATGTCGGGCCCTTCGCGCAAGGCAAGCCACCACGACGATGCGACGAATTTGGCAGCGCGGTCCAGTTTCGAGGCCACCCGCCGATCCCAGTGGCCCGCAAGCCAGGGATACCGCATTGGCGCCCGCCCGGGAATGATCGGCACCAGGGTTTGAACCAGCAGGGTTTGAACAACCGGGGTTTGAACAACCAGGGGCCGAAAGGGCGCAGATGATATTCGACGAGATCGACGAAGGCGACTACCGCATTTTTGCGCTCGCCGTTCCAGGCCCGCAGCGCGACGGCTACGTCGCCGGCGTGGTCGTCAAGCGCCTGAACGTGGGGCTCGAAGACGCCAGCATCGCCTACCGCGAGGACAGCCTGGCCGGCGGCAAACGCTGGCCGTCGCCGGTCACCGCGCGCCGCTTTGCCACCGCGATGGCGCGCGAAATGATTCGCCAGGAGCCGCATCGCATGGCGCGCTGATGGCCATCGGGCCCGGCCCGTTGGCGACCGATTTTGATTCACTCTACCGAAAGCCCGATCATGTGGATTCCCGACAAGCTGTACCGCAAGATGCCCTTGCTCTACGCGCTGGGGGGCGCAGCAACGCTGACGATGTTCGGCACGTTCTCGATCGGCGCCATCAGTTCCGTGCTGCTGTTTGCAGCCGCTGCAACCACCTTTGTCTGGCGCAAACGGCGGCCGCTGATCGCACGCCAGCGCCGGCCCGGCGCCTTGCCGCCGCAACGCCTGTAGCCTCGCGCGGCTCGGGCCGGGCTCGCTTCGGCAGCGCGACAGCCGGGTGGGACGTAACATCGCGACCCATGAGCGTGATATCAAAGAATCCGACCCAGCCTGAAGATGCATGTGCGGGTCACCAGCGGCGCGCAGCCCCGCGCGGGGGCACGTTGCGATGACCGCAGCGATCGTGAAGGTCGCCGTCGTCACCGGCGCCGCACGCGGCATCGGCCTGGCGATCGTGCATTGGTTCCTCGCCCACGGGCACCGTGTTGCGCTGCTCGACCGCGATGGCGCGACGCTCGAACCTTGTGTTCAGGCGCTGGGCAGGCCGGACCATGTGCTGGCGCTGCACGCCTATGTGTCGTATGAGGCGCTGGTGCGCAGCGCGTTCGACGCGCTCGAACGGCGCTGGGGGCGCCTGGATGCGCTGGTCAACAACGCCGGCGTGGCGCTGTTCAAGCCGCTGCTCGAGA
>JANNKS010000774.1:0-1979 GCA_031396425.1 Rhizobacter sp.
TGCGAGCGCCGTCGACGCGCGGCAGTACGAGTCGGTGGCACGGCGGCTGGCTGACGCGTTGGACAATGCCGAGCCGGGCAAGGCGCTCGACGGTGTGCTTGCAGGTTTCCCGGCCGCGGCCGAACTGTACGAAAACCTGCATTACCAGCATGCCGGCTTGTGTCGATCGCCGCTCGATCCGGCGCTGGCGGCCGAACTACAGGCCCGGCAGGCAATCGCGCGGGCCAGCGCTAGGGAAACTCTGAACAAATGGCATCCAGTATGAGTACCTCGCGGACATCAACAATTCGAGCAGATTTCGAGGCAATCGGAGCCCGAAATGCCCGATTTGGGTCCGATTGGTGCTGCATTCCTGCCTATTCAGCCCGCCAGTGCCTGTTTTGGACGGACTTGTCCATCCAGTACCCGCAACTTTCTGCGCACCATCCACAGATTGGACAGCGCAAACAAGGTGATCAGTTGCGCGGTGTTCTTCTTCAGGCCGCGGTAGCGCACCTTGGTATGTCCGAACTGGCGCTTGATGACCCGAAACGGATGTTCCACCTTGGCCCGCACACTGGCCTTGATCTTTTCGATCTGATCGCTGATCTCACCCAGTGGCGTGCACTTGTCCAGCGCCCTACGCTTGCCAGGCTTCATCGCCACATGCCAGTTCGTGTCAGCCTGCGCGTTGGGCCGTTTGTCCGCACCTTGGTAGCCGGCATCGGCAAAGACAACGGTTTCATCGCCATGCAGCAGGCTGTTGCCCTCGACTACATCGTTGACGTTGGCCGCCGTGCCACGAACCGTGTGTACCAACCCCGAGTCGGCATCGACGCCGATATGGGCCTTCATGCCGAAGTACCACTGGTTGCCCTTCTTGGTCTGATGCATCTCGGGGTCCCGTTCGCCAGTGGCGTTCTTGGTGGAACTCGGCGCCGCGATCAGTGTGGCATCCACCACCGTGCCGGCCTTGAGCAACAGGCCCTTGGCCTGCAGCAGGCCATTGACGGTGCCCAGAATCTGCTCGGCCAGCTTGTGGCGCTCGAGCAGGTGGCGAAAGCGCAGGATCGTGCTCTCGTCGGGCAACCGGTCGTCCCAGCTGAGATTGGCAAACTCCCGAAACAGCGGCACGTCGTGCAGCGCCTCTTCCATCGCCGGGTCGCTCAGCGTGAACCATTGCTGCATGAAGTGCACACGCAGCATGCTCTCTACGGCAAACGGCGGGCGTCCCTTCTTGCCTTCGGGCGCATACGGGGCGATCAAGCCCACAAGCTCTGCCCATGGCACCACGGTTTGCATTTCCTCCAGAAACTCCCGCTTGCGCGTTCGCTTGGTCGAGAGGTTCAGACCCAGATCAGCTTGATTCATGGTCACGATGTTCGCATCAGGTTCGTCCCCGCGCAATCAGGTTTTCCCGGTAGTTATGCAGAGCATCCCTAGTTGGCGCCGCTCTACTTCGTTTCGCCCTGCAGACAGACGCCACAAGGACGCGAGCTACTATCAATCAACGCGCCGTCCGCCGCGTACTCGCAGTAGCTGCACCACATCACCGGGCCGGTGCAGAACGAGGGCCGCACAGGGTTCGGTACCTTGTGCCTTTCGCCAGTTGCCGGAAGCCGCGCGTCGCAATTCTGCTTGGTCGTCGCCTGCTTCTCAGCCTTGTCGCACCCGGCTGTCATCAGAAGCGACCCAGTTGCGATCAGGGCAGCCAGATACAGCCGATCCGCCAGCGCCTTCATTTACCCGCCGGTGTCAGGTAAGCCGCTCCCATGATCGCGTCAAGCTTCAGATCCACAAACGCGTAGCAAAGGTCCGGCGTCGCGTTGAGCGGCGTCTTGACACAGTTCTTCAGCATATCGGTCGGCTCGATTGTCCGGACCACTTCGCGAAACGCACCAATGCGCTTCGATGAGTCTCCCGCCTGATGGACCCAGAAGGTGATCTTCAATCGATCCTTAAGCACGTTGATCGACTGCTGGTTGGCTATCACGGCCACA
>JANNKS010000064.1:0-7524 GCA_031396425.1 Rhizobacter sp.
GTCCGATGTGGTGCGGATCTATTTGCCGCCCGACGCCAACACCCTGCTGTCGGTGGCAGATCACTGCTTGCGCAGCCGCAACTACGTCAACCTGATCATCGCCGGCAAGCAGCCGGCGCCGCAGTGGCTGGACATCGACGCCGCGGTTCGCCACTGCGCGGCCGGCGCGGGCGTCTGGGCGTGGGCTAGCAACGATGCGGCTGACAAAGAGCCTGACGTCGTTTTGGCCTGCGCCGGCGATGTGCCGACACTGGAGGCACTGGCCGCCGTGACCTTGCTGCGTGTGTATGTGCCCGACATCCGCATCCGCTTCGTTAACGTCGTGGATCTGATGGTGCTGCAGCCCCCCTCCGAGCATCCCCACGGCCTGGCGGATCATGAGTTCGATGCCCTGTTCACGACAGACAAGCCGGTGATCTTCGCCTTCCACGGCTACCCGGCGATCATCCACAAGCTGACGTACCGGCGGCACAACCACGACAACATTCATGTGCGCGGCTACAAGGAAGAAGGCACCACCACGACGCCGTTTGACATGGTGGTGCTGAACAACCTCGACCGCTACCAACTCGCGCTGGACGCGATCCGGCGCATCCCGAGGCTGGCCGGCCAGGTCGAGGCCGAAACTGCGCGATTTGAGTCGACCATGCAACGCCACAAGCTCTACATCGGCGAGCATGGCGACGACATGCCGGAAATCCTGGACTGGCGCTGGACAACATGATGGGCTGTGGATGGGCGCGCTGAACGTTCTCGCACTGAACAGCATGGGCCTGACGCCCAGTGGCGGGGCATCATGGGCGCGCGCAGCGGCGACATGCAGAGTCTGCACGAAGCCGCGGCGTCGAATTGCGATGCCCGCCTGGCCATCGAGCTGTTCTGTGATGCCGTCAGCAACGGCACATCGCGCCGCCAGGCGCTTGTGCTCCTTTCACAGGAGGGCGAGCAGATCGCCCGCCACACCTGGGCGCAGCTGGCGCCCTGGTCTGACAGGCAGTCACCAGCATCGAGATTGAGCCATGGCTGAAACGATCGAAAGAATCCAGGGCGGTGGGCTGAGATCGCTACCGCGGCTGTTCCAAGTCCTGCGGGTTCTCGCACGCCACGGGGTCCTGGGGGCCTTGTTTGGCAGGCGGCATTGGCCGACACCGGTGCAGGTCAGGGAGGCCTTCGAAGAATTGGGCTTGGTCTTCCTCAAATTCGGGCAGGTGCTTGCGATGCGGCAAGACATGCTGCCGGCGGCCTACACCGAAGAGCTGCAACAGCTGCACGACGACTTGCCGCCGATGGGTTTCGACGTGGTCAAGGCAACCGTCGAACAGGCCATGGGAAGCCCTTTGTCTGCGCTGTTTCCGTCGTTCGGCGAGACGCCGCTGGCTGCGGCCACCGTTGCCCAGGTGCATGACGCGATCACGCAGGACGGGCGTCGGGTGGCGGTGAAGGTGCAGCGGCCCGGTCTGGCGCCCATCATCGCCACCGACATCGCGGCGCTGACCACCTTGGTCGCCCTGGGTGAGAAGGTCTTGCCACGCCTGCGCACGTTCGATCTGCCTCGTGTGGTCAGCGAGTTCGACAGCAGTCTGAAGCGGGAGATCGACTTCAACCGGGAGGCGCGTTCCGTCCTGCTCTTCCGCGCTGCGCTGGCAGACTTTCATGACCTCTGGATTCCGGAAGTGATCGCGGCGCTGTCCAGTGGCGTCGTGCTCACGATGGAGTTCTCGGAGGGCGAGCGAATCGATAAATACGCCAAACGGCACCCTGAAGCGATGGCGGCGTCGATGGACACCCTGGTGCGGGTGATGCTGCAATCGATCTTCGAGGAAGGCATCTTTCACGCCGACCCCCATCCCGGCAATGTCTTCGTGCTGCCCGACGGGCGGCTCTCGTTGCTCGATTTCGGCAATACAGGGGAGCTCGACGAGCCGATGCGAGAGTCGCTGGCGCTGCTGCTTGAAGCGGTCGTCAAAGGTAATGCGCTTGCCGCCACCGAGGCCTACCTCGAAATGGCATCGGCCGGGGCAGACGTCAACCGAGTGGGCTTGATCGCCGACATGAAGGCCGCGCTCTTCGAGATCCGCCAGACCAACCTGGCGCAGGTTTCCATCGGCAAGGCCCTGGATTCGCTGACGAGTGCCGGCAGCCGCAATGGCGTGCACAACCCGGCCGAGTTTGTCTTGCTGACCCGCGCGTTCGTGATTCTGGAATCGATGATCGGGCAGCTTGACCCGCAGCACGATTACATGGCTTCGTTTCGCAACGAGATCGCCCGCCTGACAGAGCAGCACTTCGCACCGGGGCGGATCAAGGACAAGTCAACCCAGCTTGCCCGTGACTTCGAGCGCCTGATCATCGATGCGCCTGGCGACACGCGGCGCGTGCTGCGGCGCTTTGCCGAAGGCGACCTGGGTCGGCTGCCGGGCCTGGAAGCCCTGGGCGCACGCGCCAGCCGCAATCTCGAGCGGCTTGCCAGGGCGATTGCATACGCGGCTCTCGTCATCAGTGGTTCGCTGTTGTTGCTGACGCCCATGGGCGGCTGGCATCACTGGCTCGGCGAAGTCATGGTCATCAGCGGCATTGCTGGCATGCTGGCCATCGGCCTCGGAGCGATGCGCCGCGACTATGGCCAGCGCTGAGCCTCGCCACGGTGGAGGCGCCGCAGTGATGGGCGTGATGCGGGCGAGTGAAGCCGCGACGGGCGGCCGCCCTGGCGAGATCGGCGACGCTTCCGTCATGGACGCCGAAGCAGTGACGGCTGCGCTGGGTGTGGATGTCGAGACTGGCCTGAGCGCACGGGAAGCCGCGAGCCGGCTCGCACAAAACGGGCCCAATGAACTGCGTGCAGCGCTGCGGGCACCTGCATGGCGGCGTGTGCTGGCGCAGTTCCAGGACCCGCTGATCTACCTGCTGCTGGCGGCGGTGGTCGTGGCGCTGGTGGCGTGGTGGGTCGAAGGCACGGATGCGCAAGGGCGGGGCTGGCCGGTGGACGCCATCGTCATCGCCGCCGTTGTTCTGCTGAATGCGGTGATCGGCCATGTGCAGGAAGCGAAGGCGCAGAACGCGGTGGCGGCGCTGGCCAAGATGACGGCAGCCACCGCAGCCGTGCTGCGTGACGGCAAGCCGCAGCGTGTGCCAAGCACCGAGCTGGTACGCGGCGATGTGCTGGTGCTGGCCGAGGGCGACGCCATTGGCGCCGACGCGCGCCTGCTCCAGGCCACGACACTGCGGGTGCAGGAAGCCGCACTGACGGGTGAGAGCGAAGCCGTGCTCAAAGACATCGCCACACTGCCCAAGCCGGCGGCGCTCGGTGACCAGATCGACATGGTCTTCAAGGGAACGGCGGTGGCGCAGGGCGCGGGCCTTGCGGTCGTTACTGCCACCGGCATGGACACCCAGATGGGCAAGGTGGCGGCGCTGTTGGAGGCGACGGGCGAGGAAGCGACGCCGCTGGAGAAAGAAGTCGCGCGTGTCGGGCGCACGCTGGGCCTGGCGGTGGTGGCCATCGCCGTCGTGGTGGTGGGCACGATCCTGTTCATCTCCGAGATTCGCAACACCGCCGATGTGGTTCACGTGCTGCTGCTCGGTGTGTCGCTGGCGGTGGCCGCAGTGCCCGAGGGGTTGCCCGCCATCCTCGCGGTCGTGCTTGCTTTGGGCGTGCAGCGCATGGCCAAACACCACGCCATCGTCAAGAACCTGTCGTCGGTGGAGACGCTGGGTTCGGCGTCGGTCATCTGCTCGGACAAGACCGGCACCCTGACGCGCTCGGAGATGACCATCGAGCGCGTGATGACGGCCTCGGGCGACACCCATGTCAGCGGGGTGGGGTATGTGCCCGAAGGCCAGGTGGAACACCACGGTGCCGAACTGGCGGAATTGGCCGAGGGGCCGCTGCGCGCTGAAACCATCGTCGTGCTCAGCGGTGGCAGCCTGGCCGGCAACGCCGATTTGCGTCAGACGGAAGGTGGCGCGTGGGAGATCCATGGTGACCCGACCGAGGCCGCTTTCCTGGTGGCCGAACGCAAGCTGGGTGTGACGCAGCGGCGCGAGCAGCGCTTCGAGCGCGTCGGCGAGATCCCGTTCACGTCCGAGCGCAAGCTGATGACGACGATCGAACGCGACCACGAACACGGTGATGAGCTCGTGGCGATCACCAAGGGCGCGCCCGACGTGCTGCTCGGTCGTTGCACCCGGGCGCGCGTCGGGATGGAGATCGTCGAGCTGGATGCCGCCTTGCGGGCACGGCTGCTGGGCGACGTCGACACCCTCACCGACGCCGCATTGCGCACGCTGGCCGTGGCCTACCGGCCGCTCACGCCCGGTGAGGACCCTGCTGCAGCCGAGGCACTGGAACGTGATCTGATTTTTGTGGGCACCGTCGGCATGATCGACCCGCCGCGCGAAGAGGCGGCGGTGGCCATCCGCGAAGCGCGCCGGGCCGGCATCCGGGTGGTGATGATCACCGGCGACCACCCGAAAACGGCCGCACGCATCGCGGCCGACCTCGGCATCGTCGACGCGGGCGCGCCTGCCCTATCAGTCACATTGACGGGCGCCGAGATCGATGCGCTCGACGAGGCGGCGTTCGCCGAGGCCGTGCGCAAGACCTCGGTGTACGCCCGGGTGGCGCCGGCGCACAAGCTGCGCATCGTCGACGCACTGCAGGCCAGCGGCAACGTCGTGGCGATGACCGGAGACGGCGTCAACGACGCACCGGCATTGAAGGCCGCCGACATCGGCATCGCGATGGGCGTGACCGGGACTGAAGTGACCAAGGAAGCGGCCAAGATGATCCTGGCCGACGACAACTTCGCCACCATTGTTGAAGCCGTACGCGAAGGGCGTGCCATCCTGGACAACATTCGCAAGTTCCTGCGCTATTTGTTGTCGTCCAACATGGGCGAGGTGCTGACGGTGTTCCTGGGCGTGGTCGGGGCTGGCGTGATTGGGTTGAAGTCCACCGATGGTGGTGCCTGCGGCACTGTGGTACTGCCGCTGCTTGCCACCCAACTGCTGTGGATCAACCTCATCACCGACTCGGGCCCCGCACTCGCGATGGGCGTGGACCCGGCGACTGACGACCTGATGGCCCGCAAACCGCGGCATGTGGACGAGCGGCTGATCGACACCCGCATGTGGGCCAGCGTGATCCAGACCGGTGTGGTGATCGCGCTGGTGAGCTTGCTGACGATGGACTACTACCTGCCTGGTGGCTTGATTGAAGGCACGGGCAACCTGACCACGGCCCGCACCGCCGGCTTCACCGTGCTGGTGTTCACAAGCCTCTTCACCTGCTTCACCGCGCGCTCGGACACCGCCAGTGCGTTCGTCCATCTGTTCGCCAACCCCTGGCTCTGGAGTGCCGTCGCACTGTCGCTGCTGCTGCAGGTGGCCGTCGTCCACATCCCGTTCCTGAACATCGCCTTTGGCACGGCGCCGCTGGCGCTGAACCAGTGGCTGGTGTGCGCGGCGATGGCCAGCGTGGTGCTGATCTACAGCGAAGGGCAAAAACTGCTCAGGCGCAGTCGGGGCCGATGAAGCATGCTCGTCAACATTGCATGGGACATCGCCAAACTGAGCCTCTTCGTCGTTTGCGCCTATGCGTTGCTGGGTGCCTATGCACGGCGGCGAAGGCCGCAATGGACCGAGCATCTGACGAAGCGCCGTTTGGCCGTCTTGGGCATGCTGACGCTGGCCGTGAGTGGCATCAAGCTCATCGAGGATGTCGTCGCCAAGGAATCCGGGCCTGTTGACGAGGCCATTCTGTGGTTTGTTCGAAACCATGTGCCTGCAGCGCTGAACGGCTTCTTCGCAGCGGTCACGTTCAGCGGGTCAGCGAGGTTTCTGGCGCCGGTGGCAGCCATGACTGCCGTTGCACTGCTCGTCGCCCGGCGCCGCTTCGAGGCATTGTTTGTGGCTACATCGGTGATCACAGCAACGCTCGTCGTCTGGGGCATGAAAGCCATCGTCGGCCGGGCCCGACCTGCACTGTGGGAGGCCCAGGGGTACTGGGGGTCCAGTTTCCCCAGTGGTCACGCCCTCAGCACCGCCGCGTTCGCGACCGCTGCTGCGTTGTGCGTGGCGCGGATCTGGCCCCGCGCCGGGACCCCGGCGATGGTGCTTGCCCTGCTTTGGACGAGCCTGGTCGCCGTCTCCCGTCTGGTGCTCGGTGTGCACTGGCCGTCGGATGTGCTGGCCGCTGCATGCCTTGGTGCCTTCATTCCCCTGCTGGTCAGCGTGGCCAGCGACTTGCGTCGTCGATCATCCGATGCGCACCACCGATAGACCCCGTTGCGACCCGGTCCACCATCTGAGCGGTCTTCAGCAACCCGGCACATGAACAACGCTCTTCTTCTTGGACCGCTCGCACTGCCGTATTCGTTGCTGCTGGTGTTCGCCGCAGCGGCTGCGACGCTCTATGTCGGAAAACGCAGTGGCCGCAATGCCGGCATCGATGCCGAAACGGTGTTGTGGAAAACCCTGCTGGTCGGGCTGATCGCGGCCCGCCTGGCATTTGTCTGGGAGTTCCGCTCGGCGTACTTCACTTCGCCGCTGGACATCCTCGACATCCGGGACGGCGGATGGAGCCCAACCGCCGGGTTCGTGGGTGCCTGGCTCTTCGCACTGAGCCGCCGGGGGCAGCTTCCAGCCTTGACGAGGGCGCTGCGCTCAGCCTTGCTAACGGGCACGGTTCTTTGGGCCGTCGGTGCCGCCGTGCTGTCGGCGAGACCCGATACCGGGCAAGCGCTGCCGGCGCTCAGCTTCCCGTCGCTGGAGGGTCGACCGGTGAATCTGGCGGGGTACAAAGGCAAGCCGACTGTGGTGAACCTGTGGGCCACCTGGTGCCCGCCGTGTGTGCGCGAGATGCCGATGCTGCACCAGGCGCAAGTCGATCACCCCGGCCTGAACTTCGTTTTCCTGAACCAGGGCGAGTCTGCCGACAAGGTGGGCGCCTGGCTGCAAACACGCAAGCTTCTGATGCGTAACGTGCTGATGGATGCGGACAGAAAAGCAGGTGCCGCATTCAAGCAACGAGCGCTGCCAACGACACTTTTCTTCGACGCCAAGGGATGGCTGGTGAGCATGCGCATCGGTCAAACCGTACCGCCCCTGTGATCGTTCCCACTGTCGAGAGATCAAGTGGGGTCGCCTGCCGAGCTGGGGCGGCGGGTTCTTGCTTCCCTCCACCGCCACAAGCGGATACCAGCACACTAAAAACCAATCCGATAACCGAAAAAGATGAGTATCTGTTCATCCCCGCAACTTGCCAGAGATCAAGAGGGAATCAAGGGCGGGTGGGGCCTATCAGAAATGCGCGGGTTCGCCTGATTGCCGGTCCTGTGGTTCCAGTTGAATGGTGATGTGGTCAATGCCAAAGCGGTCGTAAATCGTCTTCTCCAGCGCGTCCAACATTTGGTGATGGTCGGTCTCTCCGTTGACGACGGCATGGGCCGTGAGGGTGAAGAGCCCTGAAGAGCCCTGAAGAGAGCGTCCATACGTGGAGGTCGTGAATCCGTTTGACTCCCGCCA
>JANNKS010000089.1:0-3863 GCA_031396425.1 Rhizobacter sp.
GCGGGTTGGGCACGCCGTGGAACACCTTGCAGCTCGGCGGTGCAGTGCGCCTGGCCTCACCTGGCGTGACGGTTGAAACCGTGCAAGGCCGCTGGCGCGTCGATGGCCAGGCGGATATCGAGTTTCTCAGCGTATCGTCGCGCATGACGACCTTGAACACCCTGGGCAACTACCGCATGAGCCTGTCGGGCAACGGCGCCCAGGGCGGCACCTCGCAGCTCAAACTGTCGACCCAGGATGGCGCGCTGCAGCTCAGCGGCGACGGCACGTTGGGCCCCAGCGGCGTGAAGTTTCGGGGCGAGGCGCGGGCCGATGCGGCGGATGAACCGGCCTTGAACAACTTGCTGAATATCATCGGGCGGCGCGAGGGCGCGCGTTCTGTCATTTCGATCGGATGAGCATGAAGCGAAGCGCAACATTGACAATTCGACGCCGGGCGGCCGGCGCAGGCGCTCATCTGCCGCTGCGCCCGCAGGCCGGCGCGGCGCTGCTGTGCATTGCCATGCTGATCGCCCCGCAAGGCAACGCCCAACCGGCGGCGACGCGTTTCCGCGGCGAGCCGGTCACGCTCAATTTCGTCAACGCCGACATCGAGGGCGTGACACGGGCGATGTCGGTCATCCTGAAGCAGCAATTCGTGGTCGACCCGCGGGTCAAGGGCACCATCACGCTGTACACCGAAGAGCCGCTGTCGCCGCGCGACGCATACCTGAATTTCCTCGCCGCATTGCGCGGCCTGGGGTTCACCGTGGTCGAAGTGGCGGGCCTGTACAAGGTCGTTCCCGAAGCCGATGCCAAGCTGCAAACGGGCACGGTGTCGGTGGGCGAGGTGTCGCGCAAGGGTGACCAGGTGATCTCGCAGATCTTCAAGTTGAACCACGAGAACGCGAACAACCTCGTGCCTGTTCTGCGACCGCTGATCAGTCCGAACAACACGATCAACGCGAATCCGGGCAACAACTCGCTGGTCATCACCGACTACGCCGACAACCTGCAGCGCATCGCCAAGATCATCGCGGCGATGGACACGCCTGCCGCTGGGGATGTCGAGGTGATTCCGTTGCAGCACGCGCTCGCTGCTGACCTGGCACCGATGGTGCAGCGCCTGACCGACTCGGGCGCAGTGGCCGGCGCCCCGGGGTTGCCGGGCGCAGCGGGCGGCGCCGGTGCGTCGATCATGGTTGACAGCCGCAGCAACTCGCTGCTGGTGCGCGCGCCGAACCCGTCGCGCATGGGCAGCATCCGCTCGCTGGTGGCGAAACTGGACCAACCCACGGCCGGTGCGAATGCCGCCAGCGGCAACATCTGGGTGGTGGCGCTGAAGAACGCGGACGCCGTCAAACTTGCAACGGTGCTGCGCTCGGCGTTCAGCCCCGGCGGTGGAGGCGGGGGCGGCGGATCGACGTCGCCATCGCCAACGATTGCGACTGCACCGGCGCAGGGTGGCGCCTCGCCTCAGGCCACCGCGCCCGTCTCTACCTCAGCGGGCCCCTCCACCGGCGGATTCATCCAGGCCGACCCGTCGACCAACTCGCTCATCATCACCGCCGCCGAGCCGCTCTATCGCCAGTTGCGCGCGGTCATCGACCAGCTTGATTCGCGCCGCGCGCAGGTCTACATCGAATCGATGATCGTCAAAGTCGACGCCAGCAAGGCCGCGGAAATCGGTTTCCAATGGCAGGCGCTGTCCGGTCAGCGGGGCGACAGCACCATCATCGGCGCGGGCACCAACTTCGGCTCCAGTGGCAACATCATCTCGCTGTCGGCAGCGACCGCCCAGGGTGCCAATTCGGCTGGCTTTGCTGCCGCCACCGCCGCCGGTATTCCGGGCGGCTTCAACTTCGGCGTGCTCAACAAGATCGGCTCGATCTACACGCTGGGCGCACTGGCGAAGTTCCTTGAAACGAATGCCGACGCGAACGTCCTGTCGACGCCCAACCTGATTTCGCTGGACAACGAAGAGGCCAAGATCGTGATCGGCCAGAACGTTCCGTTCATTACAGGCTCGTTCACCAACACCGGCACCGCGGGGGGCTCCACCAACCCGTTTCAGACCATCGAACGCAAGGACGTCGGCCTGACCTTGCGCGTCAAGCCGCAGATCGGCGAGGGCGGCACGGTGCGCATGACGATCTTCCAGGAGAACTCGAACGTTGTTGGCGGCGCTTCGAGTTCGGCCGGCCCGACCACCGACAAGAGTTCGATCGAAACCACCGTCGTTGTTGACGACGGCCAGATCATGGTACTCGGCGGCCTGCTGAAGGACGAGTTTTCGGGCAGTGCGGGCAAAGTGCCTCTGCTCGGGGACCTGCCGCTGATTGGCGGTCTGTTCCGCAGTGACAACCGCACCCGCACCAAAAGCAACCTGATGGTGTTCCTGCGGCCGGTCGTGATTCGCAGCCAGCAGGCCGCTACCGACCTGACGCTCGACCGTTACGAATCGATCCGCGCGTTGCAGCAAGGCACCCAACCCGAACAAAGCCGAGTCATGCGCATCAACGACGCCCCGGTGGTCCCGCCGTTGAAGCCGGCGCCAGGCACCGTGCCCGCTGCGCCCAAACCTGCCGCCTCGGCGGCGGGCAACTGAACAACACGGCATGGGCGCCCGTCATCCCCTGCCCTACGCGTTCGCGAAGGCGCACACCATCCTGTTGGAAGACGATGGTGAGCGCCTGGTGCTTCGCGCGGCCGAAAACGTGACGGCACCGGCGCTGAGCGAGATCCTGCGCCTGTACGACGTCGACCTGCTCGAGCGCGAGCCTGCTGCCACGCTGGTAAACCGCATCGCGGCGGCCTATGCCGGGGGCGAATCGAGCGCGGCGGTTGTGATTGGTGAGGTGGAAAGTGCGGTCGACTTGAGCCGCATGATGCAGGAACTGCCGGCGATTGAAGACCTGCTCGAGGCCTCGAACGACGCACCCATCATCCGCATGCTCAACGCGCTGCTGACCCAGGCCGCAAAAGATGGCGCGAGCGACATTCACATCGAACCCTACGAGCGCAGCAGCGCGGTGCGGTTCCGCGTCGACGGCACGCTGCGCGAGGTGGTGCAGCCGAATAAAGCGCTGCACGCCGCAATGATTTCGCGCCTGAAGATCATGGCCGAACTCGATATCGCCGAGAAGCGCCTGCCGCAGGATGGCCGCATTTCGCTGCGCATCGGCGGGCGTGCGGTCGATGTTCGGGTGTCGACCCTGCCCTCGTCGCATGGCGAACGCGCCGTGTTGCGCCTGCTCGACAAGGCGGAATCAAAGTTCACACTTGAAGGCCTGGGCATGAGTGGCGACACGCTGGCGCGTTTCGACAAGCTCATCCATCAGCCGCACGGCATTCTGCTCGTCACCGGCCCGACCGGCTCGGGCAAGACAACGACGTTGTATGCCTCGCTCGGGCGCATCGATACCGGCGGCACGAATGTGCTGACGGTGGAAGACCCGGTCGAGTACGAACTGGCGGGCATCGGCCAGACACAGGTGAACGCGAAGATCGATCTCACCTTCGCCAAGGCGTTGCGCGCGATCCTGCGCCAGGACCCGGACGTGATCATGATCGGCGAAATCCGCGATTTCGAGACCGCCCAGATTGCCATCCAGGCCTCGCTCACCGGCCACCTGGTGCTGGCCACGCTGCATACCAACGACGCCACCAGTGCCGTCACGCGTTTAACCGACATGGGTGTGGAGCCCTTCCTGCTGAGCTCCTCGCTCCTGGGCGTGCTGGCCCAGCGCCTGCTGCGCAAGCTGTGCCTGCATTGCCATGGCGTTGGCTGCGCCCATTGCGGCCACACCGGCTATGCGGGACGCAGCGGCGTGTTCGAACTGCTGGTGACCGATGACGCGATTCGCGCGCAGATTCACAACCGC
>JANNKS010000153.1:0-6797 GCA_031396425.1 Rhizobacter sp.
CGCGTCGTGGGGTGTCAATCATGATGGGTTCTCCAACCGCGGAACAGGGTCTGGATGGTGCCTCAGCGGGCCCGGTCGGGTCCAGCGAGCAGGCTGTGCGCGCGCTGCAGAACGGGTTTGTCGTCCATGCGCCCGTCCACCTGCACCGCGCCCGCGTAGCCTTGCGTCGCGGCGACCACGCGCCGCGCCCAATCGAGTTCGGCAGTGCTGGGCCGCAGCGCGCGGTGAATCGGCGCCACCTGCTTCGGGTGGATGCACAGCTTGGCGCCGAAACCATGGGCACGGGCGCGCGCCAGTTCGAGCAGCAGCAGGGCCTCATCGTCGATGCTGGCAGTGACACCGGCCACCGGGCTGGCCAGGCCGGCGGCGCGCGAGGCGAGCGCGAGCAGGCTCGCCGCAGTGTCGAAGCCCACCGGATCGCCCGACAAGCCGAGGTCGAGCGCGAAGTCGATCGTGCCGAACACCAGGCGCTGCACACCCGGCGCCGCGGCAATCGCCGGGGCGCCCAGCACACCGCGCGCGCTTTCGATCAGCGCCAGCACGGCGATCGTCGGGCAGGCGGCACGCAGCAGCGCGATCGATGCCGCCGTCTCGGCCTTGGGCAGCAGAACGCAGGCGGCATGGTGGCTGCGCAACATCGCGAGGTCGTCTTCGAACCAGGGCGTGGCGCTGTCGTTGATGCGGACAACCAGGCGGGCCAGCTCGTCGGGTGGCGCCAACGCGAGGCGGCGCGCCACCGCGTCGCGCGCGTCGGGTTTGTCGGCCGGTGCCACCGCGTCTTCCAGGTCGAGCACCACCGCGTCGGCGCCGCTGGCGAGGGCCTTGCCGAAGCGCTCGGCCCGATTGCCGGGAACGAACAGGTAGGTGCGGGGCAGGGGGTTCACGGCGCGTTCCGGTTCAACGCAGCGTGGCCACTGCGTCCATCGTCAGCCAGCCTTCGTGGTCCTGCGCCCACAGCTTGATGGTCTTGCCGTCGCCCTGCGCAGCGCCGTTGACGCTGAACGGGTGCAGGTCGAAGGTCGGGCGGACCGCCTTGAAGCGGAACGTCGCCACGTCGGCGTGCGGCAGCTGACGGCGCAGCAGGTCCATCAGCAGTGTGGCGATCAGCGGCCCGTGCACGATCAAACCCGGATAGCCTTCGACCTCGGTGACGTAGCGCCGGTCGTAGTGGATGCGGTGGCCGTTGAAGGTGAGCGCCGAGTAGCGGAACAGCAGCACCTCGTCGGGCACGATGCAACGCTGCCATGGCGCATCGCGGGGCGCGGCCTGCGGCGGCGGTTCCACGTCGCCAGGCTGTCTGGCGCCGCGGTAGACGATGTCGTGGAATTCCACGATCGCCGGCGCGGCCTGGCCGTTGCAACGCAGCTCGTGACGCACCTTCACGAACACGAGCGGGCCACTGCGACCTTCCTTGGTGGTGACGTCGGCTATCGTCGAGGTGCGCGTCAGCGCATCACCCACCCGCACCGGGGCGCGGAACTCGAACTGGCTGCCCGCCCACATGCGGCGCGGCAATGGCACCGGCGGCAGGAAGCCGCCGCGGCGCGCATGGCCGTCCGGCCCGAGGTCGGACTGGCGGTGCAACGGCAGGAAGTACAGCCAGTGCCACAGCAACGGCAACGCTGTGCCTTGGGTGAAGGCTTCGACCTCGCGGTCGAGCGTGGCCGTCAGGGCCTTCAACGGCGTGGGGTTGACCACGTCGTGCAGGGTTTCGCTGCGGCCGATCCAGGTGCGCAGCTCGGCGGGGAGCGAAGGGGTGTCCGTCACGACAGGGCGATGCGCGCTTCGCTCAGCCGGCCCGGTTCCAGCGCAACTTGCGGTAGATGGTGTTGCGGCTGATGCCCAGGCGCTTCGACGCTTCCGAGATGTTGCCGGAGGTTGCCGCCAGCACCGTGTTGATCGCCTCGAACTCGAGCTCCTGCAAGGTGCGTTCGCAGGCCGCCACCGCTGGTTGCGGTTCGCTTGCGGCGGTGGTGGGTGCCGATTCGCGGGATGCGTCGCCGGTGGCCCCCGCTGTGGCCGTCGACGTCTGGAACGGTTCGGCGGCGACGCGCTTCATGTCCTCCAGCAGATCGTCGGACAAATGAGCCGCGGTGATTTGCGCCTCGTCGCCGGCCACCAGCGACGCGGTGCGCAGCACATTGGTGAATTGCCGCAGGTTGCCTGGCCAGGGGTGGCGTTCGAAGCGTGCCAACAGGCTGGGGCAGATTTCGGCTGCACCCTGCGGGCACTGGGTGCGCAACGCGCGCTGCGCCAGGGCGCGCAGATCGGTTCGCTCGCGCAGCGCCGGCATGCGCACCACCAGGCCGTTGAGGCGGAAATACAGGTCTTCGTTGAACTGGCCGTTGTCGATCAGGGTGCGCAAGTCACGCCGGGTGGTGCAGATCAAGGCCAGATCGACTGCAATTCCTTTCGTGCCGCCCGGCACGGTGACACGGCGCTGCGTCAACACCTGCAGCAAACGCCCTTGCAGCGCGAGCGGCAGATCGGCGATTTCGTCGAAGAACAGCGTGCCGCCGCTGGCTTGCACGAAGCTGCCCACTTCGCCTTGCTGGCGCACGCCTTCGCGCTGGCCCGCCTGGCTGCCGAACAGCTCGGCTTCGAGTTGCAGCGCGGGCGTTGCGGCGCAGCGCACGGCCACGAACGGCTGCTTGGCGCGGTTCGAGTCTTGATGAAAGGCGCGTGCCAGCAACTCCTTGCCGGTGCCCGGTTCGCCCAGGATGAGCAACGGCACGTCGCGGTCGATGATGCGCTTCACCTTCTGCACCAGCGTCTCGACCTGGGCGTCGCCGCTCAGCAGATAGTCCAGCCCTGCCGGGCCCGGCGACGCATGGGCAGCACCGCGCGGTGGTTCCGCCCCCGGCGGGCTCAAGGGCCGCTGACCGTCGGCGGCAATGGGCGCACCGGCGTTGCCCAGGAACGCGCGCATCGCCCAGTCGAAGCGCGCGCTGAGGTGAAACTGCGGGCCGCCGTGGACTTGCACCCGCATTGGCAACGGCAAAGGCTTGCGAAAGTGATCGTGCAAGGCCGCGATGGAGGTATCGAACAGGCTGGCGAGTGTCTGCGCGCGCAGGGCCACGCCGGACATGGAGAGCTGATCGAGCGCGCTGCGGTTCGCGCCGAGGATCCTGCCGTCGGCCGACACGACGATGATGCCCTCGAGCAGCGTGCCGATGAATTCGGGCCGGCTGTGAAAGTGCAGCCGCAAGCGGTCGCTGTAGTCGTCCGACAGCCAGTGGTTTTCGATCATGCGCGCCGACATGCGCACCAGCCCCATGGTGTGCTGGTGGTAGGAACGGTGGTCGCCCGACACATCCAGCACGCCGAGCATCTTGCCGCGCGGGTCGAAGATCGGCACCGCCGAGCAGGTCAGGAAACTGTTCGCGTGCATGAAGTGCTCGTCGGCGTGCACGAGCGTGGGCCGCTCCTCGAACAGCGCCGTGCCCACCGCGTTGGTTCCCTTCGATTGTTCGGCCCAGTTCACACCGGGCGCGAGTGCAACCTTCGCCGCCCGCTCGAGGAAGTCGTCGTCGCCGACCGAATGCAGGATCGTGCCGTTCGCGTCGGTCAGCACGATCATGCTTTCGGTGTTGACGATCTGCTCGGACAGCATTTCCATCACCGGCGCGGCGTGCTGATACAAGCGCTGGTTGCGTTCGCGCGCGACGGCCAGGTCGCTGCGGATCAGCGGTTCGTGGTCGGGCCGTTCGATGCGGGTCAGGCCCAGCGCCGCGCAACGCTGATGCGATTGTTCGATGAGATGCACCTGCGCGGGTGGGCGCGGCAACGCAGAAACACCGGTGGCGCCGGCGAACAAGGGGCGGTTCAGGGTTGCTCTGGTCGTGGCCATGGATGGTGGGTTCCCCAGCTCGGTCGACTGCGTCGTGCAAAGCGCGCGCGGCCGGACGCTCGTTTCATTATCAGGTCAGTCTCAATCCAGCGCTGGCTTTCCAGCGCCCGCGTTTGTCGACGACCAGAATGTCCACGCCGTGGTCTGCCGCAAGCGGCAGCGCGGCTTTCCAGCCGCCCATGAACATCACCTTGGTCAAGGCGTCGGCCAACGCGCCCGAATCCGCGATGACGGTGACCGACGACAGCTCCTCAGGTGACTGACCGGTGCGCGGGTCGAGGATGTGGTGGTGGCGATGGTCGGCGCTGAAACTCAGGTGCGCGTCCGACGAGGTGGCCACGGCGCGGCTTTCGCCGCTCAGGCGGGCGATCAGTGCGCCAGCGCCGTGCGGGTCCGCGATGCCCAGCGTCCAGGCCTGGGCGTCCGGGCCCTGGCCCAGCGTGGACCATTCGCCGGTGTTCAGCAACGCGTGCTCGATGCCGTGCGAACGCAGCGCGGTCTGGGCGAGGTCGGCGGCGTAGCCCTGCGCGATGCCGTTCAGTGTCAAAGCCATTCCTGGCTTGCGCAAGGTGATGCGCTCGGGTTCGATGTGAACAGCGCGCCAATCGACGCGGCGGCGCGCCGCGTTCAACTCACCTCGCGTCGGGCTGCGGCCTTCGGCATGCGCCTGCGCCCACGCGGCCCACAGCGGCTGCACGCTGACGTCGAAGCCGCCCTGGCTGCGCTGCGCGACATTGCGCGCCAGCGTCAGCACCGCGACCAGATCGGGGTGCGGGTTGTGCAGCGCGCCGTCGCGGTTCAGCTGGCACAGGGCGCTTTGCGGATCGAACAGGCTCATCTGGCGTTCGACGTGGCGAGTTGCTGCAAGTGCGGCGTCGAGTGCGGCATCGGCCGTTGCCGCGTTCGCGTGCGCCGCGCGCATCCACAAGGTGGTGCCGAAGCCGAGCCAGACGCGTTCGCGCCACTGCAGCGCCTGCGTCTGGGCTGCGCCGGGCAGTGCGGCGACGCCCGCCAGCCCAAGGGACAGGCGCAGCCATTGCCGGCGGGACGGGCGCGCGTCATGCGGGCACCGGAACAGGGCGCAGGGGAATCACGCGTCGTTTGTGTTCGCGAATCAGCGGCATGCAGCGTTTCGCGTCCTGATGGATGCCGACGCAATCCAGGCACTGGAAGCACTCCGCATAGTCGATCGTTCCGCTCGTCGCGATGGCCTGATATTCGCAGCGGTGCCGGCAGGTCTGGCATGGCGTGCCGCATTCGGCGCGGCGTGGAATCCACGCCGGCAGGCGCAACCGGTCGAGCAGCGCGAGCGCAGCGCCAAGCGGGCACAGGTAGCGGCAATAGCCTCGATAGACCAGCACGCTGGCGCCAAGGCACAACACGGCCCAGGCCACGTAAGGCCAGTCGCGCTGGAAATTCATGCTCATGCTGGTCTTGAAGGGTTCGACCTCGACCAGGCGCGACGTCCAGGTCGCCGAAAGACAAGCCGCGCCGACGATCGATGCGAGCACCGCGAACTTGACGCGCTTGAGGTTCGCGTCCAGGCGCGTGTGCAACTGGCGTGGTTTCAGCCCCAGGCGCTTGGTGATCAGACTCAACAGTTCCTGGAAGGCACCGAACGGGCACAGCCAGCCACAGAACGTGCCGCGCCCCCAGACAAGCAGCGTTATGCCCACGAAAGCCCAGAGCACGACGGCCATCGGGTCGGCGAGAAGGAAGTCTGTGCTGCGGCCGCCGATCACGGCTTCGATCAGGGACGTGAGGTTCACGATCGTCAACTGGCCCTGGGCCAGCCAGCCGAGCCACACCAGCGTGAAGCCGAGATAGGCGATCCGAAAGCGCGCCAGGCGACCTGGCTTGGCGCTCAACCAGGCCTGCCTGGCCAGTGCAGCGGCCAGCAGCAGCAATGCGGCGAGCAGAATCAGCAGGTCGATGCGACGCTGCTCCCAGACTTTCAGCCACGCCGGCGTTTCGCGCACGGGCAGGAACGCAGCGACGTTTTCGATGCCGAACCGATGAGCAAACGCAGCGCTCGCCGATGTCGGCGCCTCATCGCTCATGCGGCGCACAGGCAGCAGCTGCAGCGTGAACGCCTGGGTGATGTCCAGCGCGGCGCCGGCCGTCGTCTGAAAGAAACGCGGTGTTGCGTTCGCGCCCAGGCTGGAACGGCGCGGGCCCAGCAACAGGTCGTGCGCATAGTCCAGCTCTTGCAGTTCGATCGTCCTGCCGCCTTGCTCAAGCGTCAAGCCCAGGCTGCGCGCGCGTTGCGGGCCGTCGGCGCGGGCCAGGGCGTAGCGGCCGTTGTCGAACAGCAGCAAGACCTGGACGCCCGATTCGCGCAGGTTTCGAACCCGTTGCCAACCGGCGGCGTCAAGCAGGTTGCGCCCCGCCTGGGGAAACGCGAGCAGCGAAATCCAGAGGTCCACGGCCACGTTGTCCGGCCGCAGCGTTCCTTCGGCGTCCCCGCTTGCCGCAGGTGAGCCCTTGAAACGAGCGTCCACCTCGCGATTTGTCAGCGTGAAATTCTGAACCAGGCGGGCCGTGACAAGCGCATTCCAGCCGGAGCGTTCGTACTTGTCATTCGGTCCGCGTACCGGTGCCGCACTGCGCCGCGCATTCGGGTCGTCCAGACGCGACTGGGCCACCTGAGCCGCCGCTTCCATGATGCTCCGGTCGATCGCACGTGCTGTCACCGTGCCCGCCGTGATGCCGTGCAGCGTGGCGGTGCTGTCGGTCTGCTCACGTTGCGCTTTCGGGCTCAGGATCTGGATGCTGTGATTCAGCGACAGCGACTTGTATTGCTCGGAGAATGTATTCAGCGTCGCGGTGCCCTTTGGCGACATGAAGATCGGTTCGGTGAAGCCGGGCGAGCCTCGCCGCCAGGCGCGGGTGATGTTCCAGAGTTCGGATCTCAAAAAGCTTCACGCCATCTACACGGAGCGCGGCC
>JANNKS010000217.1:0-13015 GCA_031396425.1 Rhizobacter sp.
CTTGTTCGGGCCGCACCCGCGACCCTCCTTGATCTCCTGATCCATGCAACGAGAAATGAAGTCTCTCGGTGCGAGGTCTTTCAGGGTCGGCGCATAGCGCTCCATGAAGCGTTCACCATCGCTGTTGCGAAGAATGGCGCCTTCGCCCCGACAGCCTTCGGTCAACAAGACGCCCGCGCCTGCCACGCCGGTCGGGTGGAACTGCCAGAACTCCATGTCTTCGAGCGGCAAGCCGGCGCGCGCCGCCATGCCCAGGCCGTCGCCGGTGTTGATGAACGCGTTCGTCGACGCCGCAAAGATGCGCCCGGCACCCCCGGTGGCCAGCAGCGTCACCTTCGCCTCGAGGATGAACAGCTCGCCGGTCTCCATTTCGAGTGCGGTGACGCCCACCACGTCGCCCTGCGCGTCGCGAATCAGGTCGAGCGCCATCCATTCGACGAAGAAATGGGTGCGCGCCTTCACGTTCTGCTGGTACAGCGTGTGCAGCATCGCATGGCCGGTGCGGTCGGCCGCTGCGCAGGCGCGCTGCACTGGCTTTTCGCCGTAGTTGGCGGTGTGGCCTCCGAATGGGCGCTGATAAATCGTGCCGTCGGGGTTGCGGTCGAACGGCATGCCGAAATGCTCGAGTTCGTAGACGACCTTGGGCGCCTCGCGGCACATGAATTCAATCGCGTCCTGGTCACCCAGCCAGTCGGAGCCCTTGACCGTGTCGTAGAAGTGGAAGTGCCAGTTGTCTTCGCTCATGTTGCCCAGCGAGGCGCCGTTGCCGCCCTGCGCCGCCAGGGTGTGCGAACGGGTCGGGAACACCTTGGAGAGCACCGCCACGTTCAAGCCGGCGCGTGCCAGTTGCAGCGATGCGCGCATGCCCGAGCCCCCCGCGCCGACGATGACGACGTCGAACCTGCGTCTCGGAATCGACTTGCCCATGTGCATCACAGTCTCCACAGCACCTGGATCGCCCACCCGGCGCAACCCACCAACCAGACAATCGTGAACACCTGCATGCACAGGCGCAGCCCCATCGATTTGACGTAGTCCATCCAGATATCGCGCATACCCACCCAGGCATGAATCGACAGGGCGACGATCACACTGAATGTGAGGAAGCGCATCCACGGCCGCGAGAAAATGCGCGCCCAGCGGTCGTAGTCGAGGTCACCACCGAACAGCACCTGAACGATGAGCGCGATCGTGAACAGCGCCATCAACGCTGCCGTCACCCGCTGCGACAGCCAGTCGCGCAAGCCGTAGTGCGCGCCGACGACGACGCGTTTGGAACCATAGTTCTGAGCCATTCGCTCGCGCCTCAGAAGAAGAACAGTTTCAGACCCAGGACCACGGTCAGAAGCAGGCTGACCACGAGGGTCACGACGGCCGATCTGCGACCGAATTCCTTGCTCACCGAGTGGGTGGCGTCCATCCACAGGTGGCGCACCCCGGCAATGAAATGGTGCAGGTAGGCCCAGATGAGCCCGAGCACGACCAGCTTGAAAAACCAGCCCGGAACGAAACCGACGCCACCGATGAACAGCGCGACAAACTGGCTGTAGGTGATCTCGGAGCTCAGGCTGGTGTCGAACATCCAGATGATGAACGGCATCAGAACGAACATCATGGCGCCGCTGGCGCGGTGAAGAATCGACACCACGCCCGCCAGTGGCAGGCGGTACTGCAAGGCGTCCACCAGACGCATCGTTCCCGGTCTTTGTCTTGTTGTTTCGGCCATGACCACCTTCTTTATCGAGGACTAGCGGCAACCCGACGAGTTTATTGCAATGCAGCAGCGGCGCGCCCAAAATGGCCACACGCACGTGAAAGCTTCAATTCAGGTCATTGCGGTAGTGATGCGACGTCGTGTTGTACAAGCCGCGGCGCCACTCCACCGGAACGTCGCCGTAAGTCATCGCCAGCCGCTCGACACACAGCAGCGGCGCACCCACCGCAACCCCCAGATGAGCCGCCGCCGCCGCATCGGCTGCGACGGCGCGGATGCGCTCTTCGGCGCGGATCATGCGCACGCCGAACTCGCTTTCGAACAAGCCGTACAGTGGGCCACGGTACTCGGCCAGTCGCTCTGCCGTCAGCCCCTTGAACTGCGCGCCCGGCAGCCAGATGTCGTCCAGCACGACGGGCTGTTCACGAAACGACAACACGCGGCGAATCTGCACCGCAGCGTCGCCGCTCTTGAGCCCGAGCGCGCGCGCCACATCGGCGCTGGCGCGCAAACGGCGGCAATCGATGAAGCGCCGCTGCATGCGGCCGGCCTCGCCCGCGTCGGGCTGCAGCCTCAGGAAACGGAACTGCACCTTTTCTTCGGCATGGGTGGCGACGAACGTGCCCTTGCCCTGGCGGCGCACGAGCAGATTCTCTGCGGCCAGCTCGTCGACCGCCTTGCGCACTGTGCCCTGGCTGACGCGAAAGCGCGCCGCAAGGTGCTTTTCGCTCGGAATCGCTTCGCCAGGGCGCCATTCGCCCGCCTGCAAGCCCTTCGTCATCAACACCTTGATCTGGCGATACAGCGGCGCGAAGGCAGGCGTGTCGGCCGCCGGCAGCGGCGGCGGTGCGAGGGAATCGGCCATGGGCATGGCGGCCGATTGCAGCACAGAGTGCCGCCGCCGTCCATGAAATTCAGGTGATGTCTTTTATAAGATAGATGTAAGCGTCACGGTTCAGACTCCGCATTGCTGCCGACGCGCTGCCCGCGCGCCGCTGACGGCACGGCGCTGGCCTACACTTTCGACCCGTGCAGAGCACGCGGGCGCCGTGCCGGGTTTCCGATTCCACCGCGATTCCACCGTCGTCAATCACTCCAGGAGAAACTCACATGAGCAAGAAACCCGTTCGAGTTGCCGTCACCGGGGCCGCAGGGCAGATCGGCTACGCGCTGCTGTTCCGGATTGCGTCGGGCGAAATGCTGGGCAAAGACCAGCCGGTGATCCTGCAACTGCTTGAGATCCCCGACGAAAAGGCCCAGAAAGCGCTCAAGGGCGTGATGATGGAGCTGGAAGACTGCGCATTCCCGCTGCTCGCAGGAATGGAAGCGCACGGCGACGCGAATGCCGCGTTCAAGGGCATCGACTATGCGTTGCTGGTCGGTGCGCGCCCGCGCGGCCCGGGCATGGAACGCAAGGACCTGCTCGCCGCGAATGCCCAGATCTTCACCGCACAGGGCAAGGCGCTGAACGCCGCAGCGTCGCGCAATGTGCGCGTGCTGGTGGTGGGCAACCCGGCGAACACGAATGCCTATATCGCGATGAAGAGTGCGCCGGACCTGCCGCGCCGCAACTTCACCGCGATGCTGCGCCTGGACCACAACCGCGCCGCCAGCCAGATTGCCGCGAAGACCGGCTGTGCAGTGGCCGACATCGAAAAGCTGTGCGTCTGGGGCAACCATTCGCCGACCATGTACGCCGACTACCGGTTTGCCAAGATCGGCGGCAAGGCGGTGAAGGACATGATCAACGATCAGATCTGGAACAAGGACGTCTTCCTGCCCACGGTGGGCAAACGCGGCGCGGCCATCATCGAAGCGCGCGGCCTGTCGTCCGCCGCGTCGGCGGCGAATGCGGCAATCGACCACATGCGCGATTGGGCGCTCGGCACGGGCGGCAAGTGGGTGACAATGGGCGTGGCGAGCAACGGCGAGTACGGCATACCCAAAGACATCATTTTCGGCTACCCGGTCACCACCTCGGGCGGCGAATACCGCATCGTCGAAGGCCTGGACATCGACGCCTTCAGCCAGGAGCGCATCAACCTCACGCTGAAGGAATTGCTCGAGGAGCAAGAGGGCGTCAAGCACCTGCTCTGATGGGGCCTTGCGAATCGATGCCGAGCCTGCCGTTGCGTCATTGCGCTGAGTCGGGCTACGCCGGCACTCGCGCGTGTCGTCGTGGTGTCTGATCACACTTGGTCGTGACCGCCCCCTCGCTTCACCCGCGCGACGCGCTGTTCGACGCCGCCGACCGCGTCGTTGCCCTGCCGGTGTGCGACCACTACGCCGGCATTGAGGCGCGCATGCGCAAGGCACTCGCCCTGCAGGCCGAACTCGGGCCGGTGTTCGACGTGACGCTCGATTGCGAAGATGGCGCACCCGTTGGCGGCGAGCTCGACCACGCGCGGATGGTTGCCGAACTGCTGATGTCCAGCGCCAACGTTCACGGGCGCGTCGGCGCCCGGTTGCACCCGCACGATCACCGGCATTTCGAGAGCGACGTCGATACGCTGGTCGGTCGCGCCGGTGAACGGCTGGCGTTTCTGATGTTGCCCAAGCCCACGGCGTTGGCCGATGTGGAACAGGCCTGCCGGGTGATCGACGCGGCGTCACGCCGCAGCGGCTTGGAGCGGGTCATCCCGCTGCACGCGTTGATCGAAACCCACGGTGCGCTGCGCGAGGTGGATGCCATTGCCGCGCATCCCCGCATCGAATCTTTGTCGTTCGGTCTGATGGATTTCGTGTCGGCGCATCGCGGTGCCATTCCGGCCGAGGCGATGGGCGCCAGCGGGCAATTCAGCCACCCGCTCGTCGTGCGCGCCAAGCTGGCTATTGCAGCGGCATGCCACGGCCATGCAAAGACACCCTCGCACTGCGTCGTGACCGAATTCAAGGACGCTGCCGCGCTGGGCGCAGCTGCCAGGCGGGCTGCGCGCGAATTCGGCTACACGCGGATGTGGAGCATTCACCCGGACCAGATCCGACCCATCGTGGCCGCGTTTGCGCCGAGCGCTGGCGAAGTCGAAACGGCAGCGCTCATCATCGAGGCGGCGCAGGCCGCCCAGTGGGCGCCGATTCGCCATGCCGATCAACTGCACGACCGAGCCAGCTACCGGTATTTCTGGCAGGTTCTGGAGCGGGCGTTTCGCACCGGCGTGGCGCTGCCGTCGTCGGTGCAGCGCGCCTTTTTCTCTGAGCCAGGGTGAGATGCCCAAGAGCCGGGCGATGGGCCGCTGTGATCTGATCAGGTGTTTCGTAACCGCATGCAGTTCGGATTCGACGCCGACGCGTGAATTTCCCCACGCTGCGCTTGCGGAACTCGCCAGCAAAGCCGTCCCGGCCGCGCGACCGGCGCGCAGAATGGCCGCCCGCGAGAACACAAAGCGCCGACCCCGTTGCACCTTGCAACCGACGCTCCTGATGCCCCCCGCAGAATTCGTTCATCCCCAATCCAGGAGAAAACCGATGAAAGTAAACCTGACCCCCCGCATGCTGTTCGCTGCTCTGGCACTGGGCGGCATGCTGTCCGCCCAGGCGGCCACCGACACACCCACCAAGGCCGCAGCGGTCAAGCCCGCCGCGGCGAAGCCCGCAGCCGCCCAGCCCATGGCGAAGAAGGCGGCCCCGGCCGCGGCAGCGCTGAGCTCCGGGCAGATCTCCGCCGCAGAACGCGTGCTGACCGGCAAAGTTCAGTGCGAACTCAACCAGGCCGTCGACATTGCGGCCGTGAGCGGCAAGGCCGGCTACTTCAACATCGCCTTCAACGGCAAGACCTACTCGATGGTGCCCGAGGCCACCACGACCGGCGCGGTTCGCCTGGAAGACAAGAAGAACGGCGTGATGTGGCTGCAGATCGCGAACAAGTCGATGCTGATGAACACCAAGGCCGGCCAGCGCATGGTCGACAACTGCCAGCATCCGTCGCAAAAGGCCTGATCATTCCCTGAGTCAGCTCGGGCCTGGCCCGAGTCAACGTCCACCGTGGCGCCGCTTGTCAATGACAGCGGCGCCACTTTTTTTGACAATGCCTCTCGGATGGAGTTCGGTCCCCGGCTCGACGGTCGCACCGTGACACCGCCCGCAGCTGCGGCGAGAATGCCCCCCAACGCTTGCGATGCACGCAGGCGGTGGGTCGATCAACCTGGAGGCCATGTCGATGAAACTCATGCTGGTGGGGCAAAAGTGGTTGGGCGCCCAGGCCCTGGGCAGCCTGCGCAAGGCGGGCCACGAAGTCGTGGCTGTCGCCGCGCCGAATGCGGAAGATCGCTTGTGGACGACTGCCGCGCAGGCCGGACTGGCCACGCTCGAAGTCGGCCGGCGTCTGGAGCCCGAGCACATCCCGGCCGGCACTGAATTGATCGTCTGCGCCCATGCGCACTGCTTCATCAGCGATGGCGCGCGCCAGGCGGCCAAGCTGGGCGCGATCGGCTACCACCCCAGCCTGCTGCCGCTGCACCGCGGCCGTGACGCCATCGAGTGGGCGATCCGCATGCGCGACCGCATCACCGGCGGCACGGTGTACTGGATGGACGACCGCGCCGATGGCGGCCCGGTGATCTGCCAGGACTTCTGCTTCATTCGCCAGACCGACACGGCCGAAGACCTGTGGCGCCGCGACCTCGGCCCGATGGGCGTGCGGCTGCTCGACCAGGCAGTCGGACTGATCAGTCAGGGCGGCGGCAAGGGAACACCGCAAGACGAATCGCTGGCCACCTGGGAGCCCGCTCTCACCGCACGCAAGGCTTTGAGCCAGGGCTGAGCACCCAAGCGTTCAACGCGCGGGCGCAATCAGCTCAGCATAGTCGAGCAGGGCCCCAAGCAGGGCTTCGCCGCGCGCATCGGCCGATTCGCCCAGCGCATCGACACGGTCCTGGAACTGCGCCAGCGTGACCGCACCGCCCATCCCGTCGTGCAACCGGTCGGCGCAGTGTTCCGCCCAGCGCCGCTGGTCGGCTTCGTCGAGTGTCGCGGGGTAATTGCGGGCGCGAAACCGGAACAGCAGTTCCTCGAGCCGCGCATCGGCGAAGGCCGGCCGCTTGTTCGCCAGTTGTTCGGGCGTCAAGGCGCGCAATCGCTGCAGGTTGCGCCGGTCTTCGTTGCCGAGAAAACCGCCGTACAGGTCTTCGTCCACATCGGTGCCTTGTTCAGTCACGGGGCGTTCGAATACGGCTGGCCACAGGCCGGCAAGCTTTGGCGCATGCCGTGCTGCCAGTTCGGCATGCCGCAAGGTCTGGTCGACGTCGATACCCCACTTCGCCGCCATCGCGGCGCTGAGCGTCTTGAGGTGGCCGATCACGACCGGCGACTTGTTGATGTGGATCGTCTTGATCGGCAGCCGCTGAACGCCCTCGGGCAGGTCTTGCGCCTTGCTGAACATGCGCGATCGAATCGCGTCCACGCCCAGTGTCAACAGTTCGCTCGGGTCGAACGACAGGTCCCAGACGATCACTTCGTTCTTGTTGTTCGGGTGCGGCGCCAGCGGCCAGACCACCGCAATGCAGCCGCGCTCGGGCGCGTACCTGCCCGACACATGCAGGAAGGGCAGGCCCTGGTTCTGCGCCAACGCCATTTCTGCCAACACTTCGTTTTTCTTGCGCAACCTCAAACAGAAGTCCCACAGTTTGGGCTGGCTGCTCTTGAGCTTCCTGGCCAGCGCAATCGTCGCACGCACGTCGGACAGCGCGTCGTGCGCCGCCTCATGAACCAGGCCGTTCGCGCGCGTCAGGTCTTCAAGGCGGAACGACGGTTTGCCGTCGGCATGCTGCGGCCAGATCAAGCCTTCGGGCCGCAGCGCATAGGCGCAGCGCACCACGTCGAGCAGGTCCCAGCGGCCACATTCGTTTTGCCACTCGCGCGCATACGGGTCGAGCAGGTTGCGCCAGAACAGGAAGCGCGTCACCTCGTCGTCGAAGCGGATCGAGTTGTAGCCCACGCCGATCGTGCCCGAGCGCGCCAGCGCCCCTTCCACCGTGTCGGCGAACTCGACCTCGGGCAGGCCCTTTTCCAGGCAGGTCTGCGGCAGGATGCCGGTGAGCAGGCAAGCCTCGGGCTCAGGCAGAAAGTCGGGCGCCGGCCGGCAATACAGCATCACCGGCCTGTCGATCTCGTTCAGCGCCAGGTCGGTGCGCACGCCGGCAAACTGCGCCGGCCGGTCGCGGCGCGGGTTGACGCCGAAGGTTTCGTAGTCGTGCCAGAAAAAACTCGGCTCTGCCATGGTGCTCAGCAAACCTTCGATGGCGGGTCAGGGGCCGGGCCGGCCGGAGCTTTCTGCTTGGCTGGGCAACCCGTAGTCAGGGTACCCCTGCCACGCACGGCTGTGGCTACTTCTTCTTCGACGTCGCCGCCGCACCTTGCTCCAACGCATCCGACATCCCGATCAGCACGCCGCTGACGAGCGCGGTGTAGCTGTCGATCAGCGTCTGCGCGGCACGCAGTCCGGCGGCGCGGCCATCGCGCACGCTGGTTTGCATCTGGGCGAGGAATTGCTCTGCAGTCATCGACGCCTGAGCGCCCGACAAGGTGCCGCCGGCGCGCATCTTTTCCAGCACCGGCGCCCATTGGCGGTTGATCTGCTCGCCGGCCGACCCGCTGGCCTTGGTCAACGCGCCGATGAAGTTGTCTTCCATCTTGTCCAGGTCGGTGAGCGCCTTCTTGAGGTGCTTTTCGCGCAGGTCGGCGCCCTGGTTCACGAGTTGCTGCAACGCCGCACGGTTCGCCTGCACCGCCTTGAGCAAGGCCGAGTCCATACCGGCCACCGCGTTGTCGAGCAACGACTCGACGTTGACGCCGGGCATCACGTTTTTCAACGCGCCGCTCGACGCCGCCTGGGTGACCGATTGCAGCACGCCGCGAATGTTCTTCAGCGTCAACTCGCGGCCCTGCAGTGCAGCGAGCGTGGCGTCACCCACGGTCTTGCGCAGTTGCTCGCCGCCCTTGGCGCCGGCCTGGGCAAACATGTCGATCATCGCGGCCTGGTCGATTCCTGATTTCAGCATGTGGGTCTCCGGTTTGAAAGTCTGTTCAAGCGGGTGGCCAGGCGCGCGGATTGCGCAGACTGGCCTCGAAGAGCGCTCATTGTGCCTGCGCGCCGCAGCGCCCGGCACAACCGCTGCCCCAAACCTTCCGGCCCACCCGGGCGACGGGTGAGCGCGCAGGGCAAGCCCTGGCGAAGGATTGTGGTTATGCTTCGCTCCCCCAGTCAAAACCTGAGTCCGGAGACTTCGATGACGCGCGTTTTCAACTTCAGCGCCGGCCCCGCCGCGTTGCCCGAGTCGGTGCTGCGCGAAGCGGCCGACGAGATGCTCGACTGGCACGGCTCGGGCATGTCGGTGATGGAAATGAGCCACCGCGGCAAGGAATTCATGGGCATTCACGCCGAAGCACAGGCCTTGCTGCGCGAGCTGTTGGCGGTGCCGGCGAACTACCGCATCCTGTTCATGCAGGGCGGCGCGATCGGCGAGAACGCGTTTCTGCCGATGAACCTGCTGCGCGGCCGCCAGGGTGCAGACTACATCGACACCGGCGAGTGGTCGAAGAAATCGATCCAGGAAGCGTCGAAATACTGCAGCGTGAACGTCGCGGCAAGCGCCAAAGACAGTGGCTACACAACGATCCCGCGTCGCGACACCTGGCAGCTCGACCCGAATGCGGCCTACGTGCACATCTGCTCCAACGAAACGATCGGCGGCGTCGAATATCACTTCACGCCCGACGTGGGCGGCGTGCCGCTGGTCGCGGACATGTCGTCAGACCTGATGTCCCGCCCAATCAGCGTGGCCAAGTACGGCCTGATCTACGGTGGCGCGCAAAAGAACATCGGCCCGGCGGGCCTGACGATCGTGATCGTGCGCGACGACCTGCTCGGCGGCGCCCTGCCGTTCACGCCGTCGGCGTTCAACTACAAGGAACAGTCCGACAACGACTCGATGCTCAACACCCCGCCCACCTATGCGATCTACGTCGCTGGGCTGGTGTTCCGCTGGATCAAGGCGCGCGGCGGCCTGGTGGCGATGGAAAAGCACAACCGCGCCAAGGCCGCGCTGTTGTATGACCACCTCGAGGCGACGTCGTTCTTCAGCAGCCCGGTGGCCAAGGATTGCCGCTCGCTGATGAACGTGCCGTTCAAGCTGCGCGACCCCGCCCTCGATGAAACGTTCCTGAAAGGCGCGCAGGCGGCGAGCATGGTGCAGCTCAAGGGCCACCGTTCGGTGGGCGGCATGCGCGCGTCGATCTACAACGCCATGCCGATCGAAGGGGTGCAGGCGCTGGTGGCCTACATGAAAGACTTCGAGGCCAAGCATGGCTGAGGCGCAGGCGCGCCGCTTCGAAATCCTGGTGCTCAACCAGATCTCGCCGAACGGACTGAAGCGGCTGCCGTCTGATCGGTACACGCTCGGCAAGCACGTGGCACAACCCGACGCCGTGCTGGTGCGCTCGGCCGACCTGCATGCCACGGTGCTGGCGCCCAGCGTGCTGGCGATCGCGCGCGCCGGCGCCGGCACCAACAACATTCCGGTCGCCGAGATGAGCCAGCGCGGCGTGGCCGTTTTCAACACGCCGGGCGGCAACGCAAACGCGGTGAAGGAACTGGTGCTCGCCGGCATGTTGATGGCCACGCGCCACCTGCCACCAGCCATGCGCTTCGTCGCCGCCCTGGCCGGGTCGCCGTCCGACATGGACACCGCCGTCGAAGCCGGCAAGAAGGCCTTTGCCGGAAAGGAGTTGGCCGGCCACACGCTGGGCATCATCGGCCTGGGGAAGATCGGCTGCCTGGTCGCCGACGCCGCCATCAAGCTGGGCATGAACGTGCTGGGCTACGACCCGGACATCACGGTCGACGCGGCATGGAGCCTGCCGGCACAGGTGCGCCGCGCCGCCAGCGTGACCGACGTGCTGCGAGGTTCCGATTTCGTGACCCTGCACGTGCCTCTGGTGGATGCCACGCGCGGTCTGGTGGGTGCCGGCAATGTCGCACAACTGCGCGCGGGTGCGGTGCTGCTGAACTTCTCGCGTGACGGCGTGGTGGACGAAGCCGCCGTGCTCGGCGCCCTGAACGAAAAGCGCTTGGGCTGGTACGTATGTGACTTTCCGAGCGCCACCCTCAACGCACACCCCCGCGTGATTGCCCTGCCTCACCTTGGCGCCTCCACGGCCGAGGCTGAGGAGAACTGCGCCGTGATGGCGGTGGACCAGCTGCGCGCCTTCCTCGAGCACGGCGAAATCGTCAACGCGGTCAACTTCCCGGCAGTGGCGATGGCCCGCGAATCGGCGTTTCGGGTCGCGATCGCGAACGCGAACGTGCCCAACATGCTCGGCCAGATTTCCACCGCGATGGCGCGCGCCGGCCTGAACATCCACAACATGGTGAACAAGTCGCGCGGCGACATGGCCTACACGCTGGTCGACGTCGACTCGCCCGTGTCGCCCGCCGTCCTGACCGACATTCGTGCCATCGACGGTGTACTGTCGGTGCGCTACCTGCCCCATCCGGGTGCGCCTTGACAGTCCGGCGGTCCGAACGCATTCGCGGCGCCGCCGATTGCTGGCCCAGCACGATCGCACAACCAGCCTGCCTGAAGGGGCAATTCCCTGTTTTTCAGCAAAGCAGTACACCGGTTTGACGCCCGCTTTTGACGGGCTCGCCGTGCACAATATTCACTTCACTCCGGAGTTGCACCCATGACCACGTCGAACAAAGCCGCAACCAACCTCGCCAACCACGCATTCGCCAAGACGGTGAAGACCTTCGCCACCGCATCCGGCGCCGAAGGCAAGTATTTTTCGCTGCCCGAACTGGCCCGCACCTACCCGAACGTCAGCAAACTGCCGGTGTCGGTGCGCATCGTGCTCGAATCGGTGCTGCGCAATTGCGACGGCAAACGCGTCACGCCGGGCCACGTGGCGCAGCTCGCCAACTGGCAGGCACGCGCCGAGCGCAGCGAAGAAATCCCGTTCGTCGTCGCGCGCGTCGTGCTTCAAGACTTCACCGGCGTGCCGCTGCTGGCCGACCTCGCGGCGATGCGCAACGTCGCCGCGGCGATGGGCAAAGACCCGAAGGCGATCGAGCCGATGGTGCCGGTCGATCTGGTGGTCGACCACTCGGTGATGATCGATCACTTCGGCACGCCTGACGCGCTCGACCTCAACATGAAGCTCGAGTTCTCGCGCAACCAGGAGCGCTACCAGTTCATGAAATGGGGCATGGGCGCCTTCGACACCTTCGGCGTCGTGCCGCCAGGCTTCGGCATCGTGCACCAGGTCAACCTCGAGTACCTGGCGCGCGGCGTGCACAAGACTGCCGATCATGTCTACTACCCCGATTCACTCGTCGGCACCGACAGCCACACGACGATGATCAACGGCATCGGCGTGGTCGGCTGGGGCGTGGGCGGCATCGAGGCTGAAGCCGGCATGCTCGGCCAGCCGGTGTACTTCCTCACCCCCGACGTGGTGGGTTTCGAGCTGACCGGGCGCATGCGCGAAGGCGTCACCGCCACCGACCTCGTGCTCACGGTCACCGAAATCCTGCGCAAACACAAGGTGGTGGGCAAGTTCGTCGAATTCTTCGGCGAAGGCACGCGCACGCTGGCGTTGCCCGACCGCGCGACGATTGCCAACATGGCACCCGAGTACGGTGCCACGATGGGTTTCTTCCCGGTCGACGAGAAGACGATCGAGTACTTCCAGGGCACCGGCCGCAGCCACGAGGAAATCGAAGCGTTCGAAACCTACTTCAAGGCGCAGAAGATGTTCGGCATTCCCAAGGCGGGAGAGCTGAACTACAGCCAGGTGGTCAGCCTCGACCTTGGCTCGGTGTCGCCTTGCGTGTCGGGCCCGAAGCGACCGCAGGACCGCATCGAGATCGGCAAGGTCAAGAGCCAGTTCGGCAACCTGTTCAGCAAGCCCGCCGGCGACAACGGCTTCAACCAGCCGGCGGACAAACTCAACAAGGTATTCACCACCAGCGAAGGCCTGGAAATCCGCAACGGCGACATCCTGATCGCCGCCATCACCTCGTGCACCAACACCTCCAACCCGGGCGTGCTGCTCGCCGCCGGGCTGCTGGCGAAGAAGGCCGTCGAAGCGGGCCTGGGCGTGAAGAAACACATCAAGACCTCGCTCGCCCCGGGCTCGCGCATCGTCACCGAGTACCTGACCAAGGCCGGCCTGTTGCCTTACCTCGAGAAGCTGGGCTTCTATCTTGCAGGTTACGGCTGCACCACCTGCATTGGCAATTCCGGTGACCTGACCGCGCCGATCAATGATGCGATCACGAAGAACGACCTGGTGTGCGCAGCGGTG
>JANNKS010000225.1:0-2239 GCA_031396425.1 Rhizobacter sp.
AAGATGTGTCGCAGCGTGATGATCAAGGGGCTGGATGCGTGTGTGATCGAGAGCTTCACCACCGCGCGCGCCTATGGCGTCGAAGACCAGGTGCTCGCCTCGCTGAAGGAAACGTTTCCCGGCATCGACTGGGAGCAGCAGGGCGCGTACTTTTTCCAGCGCGTGATCCAGCATGGCCGGCGCCGCGCCGAAGAAATGCGCGAAGTGGCCGAGACGGTGCGCGAGGTCGGCCTGCAGCCCTGGTCGGCGGCCGGTACCGCCGAGCGCCAGGCCTGGGTGGCCGACCTGGCCGATGCCGAACTGTTCGGCGCCAGGGGCGGACGCGGCTTCGGCAAGAGCAGCGATTGGCGCACCGAGGCCGACCGCATCCTGAACCGCTTCAAGCCCAAGGGCTGAGCCGGCGCAAAGTCTTCCCGAGAGACCGCATGGAATTCCAGAAAACCCCCGGCTGGCTCGACTGGTACGCCGGCCCGAGCAAGCCGAAATTCAAGCTGCCGGCCGGTGCGGTGGATGCGCATTGCCACGTGTTTGGCCCCGGTGCCGAGTTCCCCTACGCACCCGAGCGCAAGTACACCCCCTGCGACGCCGGCAAGGCACAGCTCTATGCACTGCGCGACCACCTCGGCTTCGCCCGCAACGTGGTCGTGCAGGCCACCTGTCACGGCGCCGACAACCGCGCTCTGGTCGATGCGCTGGTGCATTCGAACGGCAAGGCGCGCGGCGTGGCCACCGTCAAGCGAAGCATCAGCGACCAGGAGCTGCAGACCCTGCATGTGGCCGGCGTGCGCGGCGTGCGCTTCAACTTCGTCAAGCGGCTGGTCGACTTCACACCCAAGGACGAACTGCTGGAGATCGCCAGCCGCATCGCCCCGCTCGGCTGGCACGTCGTGATCTATTTCGAGGCCGTCGACCTGCCCGAGCTGTGGGACTTTTTCACCGCTATCTCTGGTGATCTGGCCACCACCATCGTCGTCGACCACATGGGCCGCCCCGACGTCAGCCTGCCGGTGAACGGAGCGCAGTTCGAACTGTTCGTCAGGTTCATGCGCGAACACAGCAACGTGTGGAGCAAGGTCAGCTGCCCCGAGCGGCTCTCGGTCAGCGGCCCGAAGGCCTTGAAGGGCGAACCGGGCCTGCAGCAGGGCGCGTATCGCGACGTCATCCCTTTCGCGAGGCGCATTGTCGAATCCTTCCCCGACCGGGTGCTGTGGGGCACCGACTGGCCGCACCCCAACCTGAAGGACCACATGCCCGACGACGGGTTGCTGGTCGACTTCATTCCGCACATCGCGACCACGCCCGAGTTGCAGAACAAGCTGCTGGTCGACAACCCGATGCGCCTGTACTGGCCGGAGCAACGCTGATGGCGCTGGACAAACCCTACAAGGACGTGCCCGGCACGACCATCTTCGACGCCGAACAGTCGCGCAAGGGCTACTGGTTGAACCAGTTCTGCATGAGCCTGATGAAGGCCGGGAACCGCGAGCGCTTCAAGGCCAATGAGCGTCTCTACCTCGACGACTGGGCGATGAGCGAGGAGCAGAAACAGGCCGTGCTCGCGCGTGATCTCAACTGGTGCATCCGCCTCGGCGGCAACATCTACTTCCTGGCCAAGATCGGCGCCACCGACGGCAAGAGCTTCCAGCAGATGGCGGGCAGCATGACCGGCATGAGCGAAGAGGAGTACCGCGACATGATGATCAAGGGGGGCCGCTCGGTCGAAGGTAACCGCTACGTCGGTGAAGACGGCGACGCGCAGGCGCACCGCCAGCCGCAGGGTGCCGCCGGCAGGAAGGGTGCCGCCTAGGATGAATCGCACAGCATTAAGAGTGGAGCGCAGGGCGGCTTACGGCCCTTTGGCGCCGTTCGTCGCCGCACTCACCCCTTCCTCCGCGCGATGGCAGGTGGCCCGGGGCTTCGAGCGAAACCCGTTTGTCCGTGCAGGCCCGGCCCACCAGCGACTGCGCCCCAGGGCGGCAGCGGCGCCCCCGTTCTCCGGCCCACGCTCGCGGGGCACCAACCAGGCCCACAATGGCCCGCCGCGTCAACACGATCCAAGCGCGCAAAGAGCCATGGCACCGCGAATGGGGCCTCCGCCCGGGGGCACCACCACCGCCCTGCTTCAACCGCCGGTGGCCCCCCCCGCGCTGGGGCGCCAGTGCGTTGCGGGGGCTGGTGGTTCGGGGTCCGGCCGGTGCCCCCATTCGCGGTGTCATGGCTCGTTACGCGCCTGGACGGC
>JANNKS010000351.1:0-2464 GCA_031396425.1 Rhizobacter sp.
CCTTGTTTTTCGCGTCCTTGAAGATCACGCCGGTCTTGACTGCTGCGCGGTAGGTCATCTTGGACCCGTCGGGTTTGGTCGGGAAACCCGCCGTGGCGATCAGCTCGGTGTAGTTTCTCTTCGCTGTGGCGCGCTGCGCGTCGGTGAGGGTGGCGTTGTTCATGTCGTCGAGCCACTTGGCAGCGATCGATATCGTTGCGTTGTGGGTGAGAAGGATCGTCTTGTTGTGGAACGCGACGTTGTTGTCCGGGTCCTTCCAGTTGGTCGACGACGGCGGCGTGCAGCCCTTCGTGTACACCTGGGTGTAGTCGGTCAGCGCGTTCATCAGCCCCTGGCGCACGGTGGGGTCGTCGACGAGCAGCTTGCCTGAATCGTTGACGAGCTTGACGTTGTACGCGTCCATGAAGGTCAGGAACGAGAAGAACGAATCGCTCGAGTCGACGCCCATCGGGAAACCGGTGCCGAACGCCCGGTTGCCACTCTTCTGCCGATAGCCGGCCTGGACCTTTTCGCACCAGAACTCCCAATATCCCTTCCAGTCTTTCGGAATATCGCTGTCCTTGAAGCCCGCCTCGGCCAGCATGTCTTTCCAATACTGGATGTGCATCGTCTGCTGCTTGATCGGGAACGCATAGTAGGCACGTTTCTGGTCGGCGTTGTTCCACAGGAAGGTGGTCGACAGGGCCGCCGGTTCGAACTTCGCGCGCAGCGGGTCGATGATGCTGGACACGTCTTCGAGCTTGCCGTCATACGCCCACTTGGCCGTGACCTGGAAGTCGTAGACGTCGCCGTACGCCACGTCGGGTGGGTTGCCCGCATCGAGGGCCGCCACCGACTTCGGAATCATTTCCTGCGGCGCGTACAGCGACAGGTCGATCTTCACATTCTTGTGCTTGGCCTCGAACTTCTTGATGGCGGCGAACAGTGCGTCGTCTTCTGCCTTGTAGAAGCCCTTGCCCCACCAGACGGTGAGTTTGTCCTGCGCCAAAGCGAAGGGAGCGGCGAAAACGCCAGCCATGGCGAGCGCCCATGTGATCCAGGTCTTGCGTTGCATCTGCGTGTCTCCTTGCGGTGAGTCCGACTGCGGTCCGGGTCGTGGCGACACGACGTCGCCATGGTGTTATCGTATGATGATTGAGTTTTGCGAGTCCCTGGGGATAACCCGGAAAGCTGGCGCAACACGTTGCTGCAAACCCATAATCGGCCATCCTCCAGCCAGCCCGGCCCGTGCCGCCCGTCATGACCGACAAGCCCCGCAAGAAACCCCAAGACCTGCGCAGCCAGCAATGGTTCGGCCGCCAGGACCGCGATGGATTCGCCTACCGCAGCTGGGTCAAGGGCAAGGGTGTGCCGCACGACCAGTTCGACGGCCGGCCGGTGATCGGCATCTGCAACACGTTCAGCGAGCTGACGCCGTGCAATTCGCATTTCCGCACGCTCGCCGAACAGGTCAAGATCGGCGTCTATGAAGCGGGCGGCTTACCGCTCGAGTTTCCGGTCATGTCGCTCGGCGAAACCTTGTTGCGCCCCACTGCGATGCTGTACCGCAATCTCGCGAGCATGGACGTGGAAGAAAGCATTCGCGGCAACCCGGTCGACGGCGTCGTGCTGTTGATGGGCTGCGACAAGACCACGCCGAGCCTGATCATGGGCGCAGCGAGTGTCGACCTGCCCACCATCGGCGTTTCGGGCGGGCCGATGCTCAATGGCAAGTGGCGCGGCCAAGAACTCGGCTCGGGCACCGGCGTGTGGAGCATGAGCGAGCAGGTGCGCGCCGGCACGCTCAAGCTCGCCGACTTCTTCGACGCCGAAAGCTGCATGCACCGCAGCCACGGTCACTGCATGACGATGGGCACCGCCTCCACCATGGCCAGCATGGTCGAGGCGCTCGGCGTGGGCCTGCCGGGGAACGCCGCGTACCCGGCGGTGGATGGGCGGCGCAACGTGATCGCGCGCAGCGCCGGGCGCCGTATCGTCGAGATGGTGCACACCGACCAGAAGCTTTCATCCATCCTCACCCGCGAGGCGTTTGAGAACGCAATCCGCACGCTCGCGGCGATCGGCGGGTCAACCAATGCCGTGATCCACTTGATCGCGATTGCGGGACGCATCGGCGTGAAGTTGACGATCGACGATTTCGACCGCCTTGGCAGCGACATGCCCTGCCTGGTGAATCTGCAGCCGTCGGGCGAACACCTGATGGAAGACTTCTGCTACGCCGGCGGGTTGCCGGCCGTGATGAAGGAGATCTCGGCGCACCTGCACCTGGGCCACGTCACCGCGAGCGGCCAGACGGTGCGCGACAACATCGCCGATGCGCAGAACCACGACCCGCGCGTCATCAAGACAATGGGCAGCCCCTTCAAGGCGAAAGCCGGCATCGCGGTGCTGCGTGGCAACCTGGCGCCGCGCGGTTCGGTGATCAAGCCGAGTGCCGCCACGCCGTCGCTGATGGTGCACAAGG
>JANNKS010000380.1:0-2908 GCA_031396425.1 Rhizobacter sp.
TACGCAACGCCCCGGGCGCAAGGACCAAGGTCTCCACTACAGAGCCCGTCGCCACGCGCTCATTGCAGATCAACAACTTGCGCTGTGGTGGACGCTCAACTCACAGGTTATCCACTGAAAAGTGAGAAAGTCGGGCTAGCGACAAAGGGAGGTTTCCCGGCTTTGCCGGGGGTTGGTTACCCCGACGGTCGCTACACAAGAACAGGGAGCGCGCCTATTGGCGCGCATTTGTCCATCCCCGAGCCCAGGGGCGCTAACGGGTCTTTTGAGAGGGCAACGGCGCCGCGCCGGATTGGCGCGGTGCGCGCATCAGGGCCCGTCGGTGACGAGCTTGCCGCGTTGCAGCAACTGCTGAATGATGTCGCTGTCGGATGCACCGGCATTCAGGCCGAAGGCGCCGGCAGATCGCAGGTCAACACCTTGCAGAATGATGCGTTGGTCTTCGGCGCCAGCGTTGTAGGTGCCGCCCGCGAAGCCGCCGTTGCTGCTGATGCGAATGATCGTGTTGCCTGCGGACGAGGTGGTGTCGAAGTCAAGGAATTGCTCCAGGTTCCCCGTGCTGAGGCCGGCTTTGGCCTCGCCCTGCAGCAGATCACGCAGGTCGAGCAGGTCACCGCCAGCTGCTGGTGTGGCGACATTGAAATCGGAAATTGTGTCGGTTGCCGGTGTTCCAACCGCGCCTCGGTCGGCAAGGGTCCAGGCGAACACGTCGGCGCCGGTGCCCCCGGTGAGGGTGTCGTTGCCAGCCCCACCCAACAGCTTGTCGCTGCCGGTTCCGCCGTCCAGCACATCCGTTCCAACACCCCCGTACAAGCTGTCCTGGCCATTGCCACCATTCAGTTGGTCGTTGCCCGCATCACCGTACAGGATGTCGTTGCCGTCGTTGCCGTTGAGGACATCGTTGCCGGCAAAACCTTGCGCCGAATCGTTGCCGGCTGAGCCGGTCACGGTTTCGGAGGCTTGTGTCCCCATGACCGAGGCAGTTGTGGATTCGACCGTGAGCGCGACGGTTTGCGCCGGGGAGGTTGCCGTCGCACCCGTGCCTGATTCGGTTGAGGTGGCGGTCACCGACAGATTGACGGTGCCGACGAAGCCCGCCGCTGGCAAGAAGCTGAGTCCGCTGAGTTGTGCGGCAGTAAAGCTCCAGTTGCCGCCACCAAGGTTTGTTCCAGCACTGAAGGCCGCGAGCGCCGGCACACCGGACACATTGATGGACAGAGTTTCCGAGCCATCCTGATCGCCCAGCTGCGCGCCAATCGACAGGGGCACCGGCTTGCCATAGCTGCTGCCTCCAATTGTGATGGTCGGCGCCGCCACGGTGATCGATGAATCTTTCGCGCCGTCGCGGCCGTTCAGAACCAACCAGGAGAATTGGTACTCGCCGGCAAGGGCGGCCGTGAATTGGTAGTTGCCTGCGGCGTCGACAAGCGCCGCATTCGTGTTGGGCCCCGCCTGTTCCGACGAACTGACTTGAATCAGTTGCTTTGCTCCAGTGGGGTCGGTCACCACCAGCGCAACCACATCGTTGAAGCCGTCGTTGATTTCCGTGGCCATGTTTTCGCCGTTGAAAAACTGCCAGGCGAAGCTTGCGGTGTGGCCGCCACCCAGTTTGAGCGTGTAATTGGTGTTTTTGCCGTCTGCGACGTCGACGGTGCCAGGATCATTGGTCGTGACCGAACCGACGCCGGCGGGCGGGGCAAGACCATCGAGCTGGCCCGCCGCGAGGCCCAAAGTGGCTTCCAGGTTCGCCTGTGATATCCCGGGTTCGGTGCTGATCGTCGTGGCGCCCGTCTGCAGGCTCAACACTGAGCCGGGCGTGACCAGGCTTGGCGTATCCGGCACGGCGGCAACGGCGACGTTCACTGTCGCGGTCGAAATCCCGCCATTGCCGTCCGAAATCGTGTAAGCGAAAGACGCCGGCCCACTGTAGTTTGATGTCGGTGTGAATACGACGTTGCCGCTCAGATCGAGGGCCACGGTCCCTCCGACCGCGGCGCTGACGTTGGTGATACTCAGTGCGCTGCCGTTGTCGATGTCACCATCATTCGCCAAGAGGATGCCGGATGAGATGATCAAAGGGTTGTCTTCCGTCGCCGCGACGGAATCGACGTTGGCCACGGGAGTGTCATTGGCCCCATTGAGCGTGACGACCACAGTTGTCACGGTGCCGTCAATCGATTGAACACTGAAGGTGTCGAGCACGCTCGCACCGGCGGCCAGCGCTTGAATTGCGGCGCCGCTGTTCGACGCCGTGTAATTCCACAGACCCGTTGAACCGACAGCAAAAGTTCCGTAGTTGCCAGCCGTTGCCGATTGCGGAAGGAACGCAGCTTGGCCCGCATCGATGTCGCTCACACTGAGACTGCCGCTGGCGATCAAATTACCGGCGGTGACTGACGTATCTTCTGTGAGTGCGGCCGTCGCCGCGGACAACACGGCCGCGTCGTTGCTGCCGTCGACCGTGACGGTGACCGAGGAAGTGGTTCCATCCAACGCTGCAACGGAGAATGTCTCGGTGAGCGTCTGCCCCGCACCGAGCGCCTGCACCGCAGGAGCAACGTTGTTCAGCGCGTAAGTCCAGGCACCAGCAGCGTTCAGCGTGAAAGTACCGAACGAGCCCGATGTGGCCACTTGAGGCGCAAAGCTCGCCTGGCCCGAATCCGCATCCGCGATCGTCAGCGTGCCGCCGGTACTCAGCGCGCCGTCTTCCGCGACAACTCCGCTGCCGCTGGACAACACGGCCGCATCGTTGCTGCCGTTGATCGTGACGGTGACCGAGGAGGTGGTCCCGTCGAGCGCTGCGACCGCGAGGGTTTCGGTCAAGGTCTGGCCGGCGCCGAGTGCCTGCACCGCAGGAGCAGCGTTGTTCAGCGCATAGGTCCAGGCACCAGCAGCGTTCAGCGTGAAG
>JANNKS010000409.1:0-4606 GCA_031396425.1 Rhizobacter sp.
GGTGGCCATGCCTTCCGCGGCAAGCTTGACCTTGACACCGGCGCGCGCCCACATCGCCACCAGGGCCTGGCAGATTTCCTCGTCATTGACGTAGCGGTTGTTCGGGCAGTTGAGCTGGAACTCGAAGCCGTTCGGGTAGCCCGCCTCGGCCAGCAGTCGCTTGGCCTTGTCGGTGTCGGGTTTGAGCGCCTGGTCGATGTCGGGCGTATGGCCGTTCACGCCTGGCGCCACCATGATGGCTGCGGGCAGCGACATGCCGCGCATGATGCTGCGCTTGATCGCCTCGCGGTCAATCGCCACGTTTAACGCTTCGCGCACGCGCTTGTCCTTGAACGGATTCTTGCCCTTCACATCGGAGTACTTGAGTTCGTCGCTGCCCTGGTCCAGGGCAACAAAGATCGTGCGCACTTCGTGACCGTCAAGCACTTTGAGTTTCGATTCACTGCGCAACCGGGCGACGTCGGGCGTGGGCAGGTCGGTCAGCATGTCGACGTCGCCCGACAGCAGCGCGGCGACCCGAGTCGGATCGGATTTGATGGGCGTGTAGACGACTTCGGTGACGTTGCTGGTGTGCTTGTCCCACCAATCCCGGTTCACGCTCATCGTGATGCGCTGATCGGGTGCCCAGGCCGTGATCTTGTACGAGCCGGTGCCGTTCACGTTGCGTGACGCGTAGGTGTCTTCCTTGCTCTTGTAGTCCTGCACGTTGGCACTCTTGTTCTTCTCCGCCCACGATTTGCTCATGATGCGGAAGTCGACGATGTTGCGCAGCAGGATCGGGTTGGCACTGGCCAGGATGAAGTCGACCGTGTGGTCGTCGATCTTCCTGATTTCGCTCACCCCTGTCACGTAGATCGACATCGTGCCCTGGGGCTGCTTGATTCGACCGAACGAGAACACCACGTCGTCGGCGGTGAAGGGCGTGCCATCATGAAACTTGACGCCCTTGCGAAGATCGAAGCGCACCTGCGTTGGGCTGACATAGGTCCACTTCGTGGCCAATGACGGCTCAAGTTCGTATTTCGCGCTGTAGCGCGTGAGGCCTTCGTAGGAATGCATCAGGATCGCATTCGTCGTTGCGTGGTTTTGCGAATGCGGGTCGAGCGTCAGGATGTCGTTTTGTGCCGCCCAGCGCAAGGTCACAGCGCCGGCGGGAACGGCCGTCAAGGCGATCGCCACGGCAGCGGCGGCGAACAGGGTGTGTTGGTTGAACATGGGGACTTCTCCTTCTGGAATTAGCCTGGCGCGATGCTACGGCAGGCGCGGCGAATGTGGCGTCGGGAAACCCCGATGTTCAGCAGCCAACCCCAGTCGATCGTTGCGCAGCCGGCTCTGTGCCCGCAAGGCGGAGATCGGGCCGCTTCAGGGTGCGACTTCGAGCTCGCAGTCGCAACCCGTCGACGCGGCGATCCAGCGCAGGGCCAGTCGTGTGACCGCCGGCCCGAGCCGTTGCGGAAGCCAGGGCAGGTGCCGGCGTGGGTCTGCCGCCAAGCCGCACCTGTAGCGCTGCTGCACCTCGTTCCATTCCAGGGCGTCGCATGCTCCCCGTCTTCGCAGCGACAAGATTTGCCCCAGCGGGCAGGGTTCCGAAAGGCAGCACACGCCGCAGCCATTACAGGGTTGGCCGAAAAGCGGCTTCGAAGGAGCGCTGGCGAAGATCTGAATCACCTGCATTGTCATCGTGGGCACCCAGAGCGTGATCACATTGTCAACTTGTGGTTTCGTCAGGCCACTGTCAATAAGAGGGCGAAGAATGCCCGGTGTTACAGTTCGGGCCGGAATTCAGTGGTCCTTCCCGTCCCCTTTGCTGCGCGCAGCACAGGCGGGTCGCTTGTCCGCCATTCGGTGAAGCCGTGTCGCGGAAGGTTTATCAACCCATCGGAGTGCCGGAAGCCGGCACGAAAGGTGAGCGCAAGATGATGCAGCAGTTCAGGGCCAATTCGCACCTGTTTGGTGGCAACGCCCCCTACGTCGAAGAGATGTACGAGGCCTACCTCGACAACCCGGGGTCCGTCACCGACAACTGGCGCGCCTATTTCGACGCGATGCAGAACGTGCCGGCCACCGATGGCTCGAATGCGCGCGACGTCGCGCACGCACCCGTGGTGGAGTCGTTCGCGCAACGCGCCAAGGCCAACGCGTTCGGCAACAAGGCCTCGAGCGCTGACCTCGCGGTGGCCCGCAAACAGGTGCATGTGCAATCGCTGATCGCTGCCTACCGTTTTCTCGGTTCACGCTGGGCCGATCAGGACCCGCTCAAGCGCCAGGAGCGACCCAAGATTCCCGAACTCGAACCGGCCTTCTACGACTTGAGCGAGTCCGACATGGACATCACGTTCAGCGCGTCGAACACCTACTTCTCGTCGGCCGAGAACATGACGCTGCGCGAAATCGTGCAGGCCTTGCGCGAAACGTATTGCGGCTCGGTCGGCGCGGAGTACATGCACGTCACCGAGCCGGCTGAAAAGCGCTGGTGGCAGATGCGCCTGGAGAGCATTCGCTCGAAACCGAATTTCGATGCCGACGCGAAGAAGCACATTCTGGACCGGCTCACTGCCTCGGAAGGGCTGGAGCGCTTCCTGCACACCAAGTACGTGGGCCAGAAACGCTTCTCGCTCGAAGGCGGCGAGAGTTTCATCGCCGCCATGGATGAGCTGGTGCAACGCGCCGGCGCGAACGGCGTGCAGGAAATCGTGATCGGCATGGCGCACCGCGGCCGCCTCAACGTGCTGGTGAACACGCTCGGCAAAATGCCCGCCGACCTGTTCGCCGAGTTTGATCACACCGCCAAGGAAGACTTGCCCGCTGGTGACGTGAAGTACCACCAGGGTTTTTCGAGCGATGTCACCACGCCCGGTGGTCCGGTTCACCTGAGCCTGGCGTTCAACCCGTCACACCTGGAAATCGTCAACCCGGTCGTGGAAGGTTCGGTGAAAGCACGCCAGGACCGGCGTGGTGACACCGAAGGCGAGACCGTCCTGCCGATCATTGTTCATGGGGACGCCGCCTTCGCGGGCCAAGGCGTCGTGATGGAAACGCTGGCACTGGCCCAGACGCGGGGTTACTACACCGGTGGCACCGTGCACGTGGTGATCAACAACCAGATCGGGTTCACCACCTCTGACCCTCGTGATTCGCGCTCCACGCTGTACTGCACCGACGTCGTGAAGATGATCGAAGCACCGGTGCTGCATGTGAACGGCGATGACCCGGAGGCAGTGGTGCTGGCCACGCAGATGGTGCTTGATTACCGCCAGCAATTCAACAAGGACGTCGTGCTCGACATCGTGTGCTTCCGCAAGCTGGGCCACAACGAGCAGGACACGCCGTCGTTGACCCAGCCCTTGATGTACAAGAAGATCAGCCAGCACCCCGGAACGCGCCGCCTTTATGGCGACCGGCTGGTGGCGCAGGGCGTGCTCCAGGCGGAGGGGCCGGACGAATTCGTCAAGAGTTTCCGGGCCGCCATGGAAGCCGGCAAACACACGGTCGATCCGGTGTTGACCAACTACAAGAGCAAGTACGCCGTCGATTGGGCGCCATTCCTCGGCAAGAAGTGGACCGATGCGTCGGACACCGCATTGCCCCTCGCTGAAGTCAAGCGCCTCGCCGAGCGCCTCACCACGGTACCGGCCAATTTCAAGGTGCATTCGCTGGTCGAGAAGGTGCTGGCCGACCGTGCCGCGATGGGGCGTGGCGAAACCAAGGTCGACTGGGGCATGGGCGAACACCTGGCCTTCGCCTCGCTCGTGGCCAGCGGCTACGCCGTGCGCCTGTCGGGGGAAGACTGCGGACGCGGCACCTTCACGCACCGCCACGCCGTGTTGCACGACCAGAACCGCGAAAAGTGGGACGAAGGCACCTACACGCCGCTGCAGCATGTGGCCTCGGGCCAGGCGCCGTTTGTGGTCATCGATTCGTTGCTCTCCGAAGAAGCGGTGCTCGGGTTCGAATACGGCTACGCTTCGGCGGAACCGAATACGCTGGTGATCTGGGAGGCTCAGTTCGGCGACTTCGTGAACGGCGCTCAGGTCGTGATCGACCAGTTCATCGCCTCGGGCGAAGTGAAGTGGGGGCGTGCCAATGGCATCACGCTGATGTTGCCGCACGGCTACGAGGGCCAGGGGCCGGAGCATTCGTCGGCACGGCTCGAGCGTTTCATGCAGCTCGCCGCCGACAACAACATGCAGATCGTGCAGCCCACCACCGCGAGCCAGATCTTCCACGTGCTGCGTCGGCAGATGGTGCGCATGTTCCGCAAGCCGCTCGTGATCATGACGCCGAAGTCGCTGCTGCGCGCCAAGGATGCCACCTCGCCACTCGCCGAGTTCACCAAGGGTGAATTCAAGACGGTGATGGGTGAAGCGAGCGCCGACGTGAATGCCGAGAAAGTCAGGCGCGTCATTGCCTGTTCGGGCAAGATCTACTACGACCTGGTCAAGGCGCGCGCCGAACAGAAGAACGGCGACGTGGCGATTCTTCGCGTCGAGCAGCTTTACCCGTTCCCGCATCGCGCTTTCGCTGCGGAGATGAAGAAGTATCCGAACGCCAGCGAGGTGGTGTGGTGTCAGGACGAGCCGCAGAACCAGGGCGCCTGGTTTTTCGT
>JANNKS010000379.1:0-14756 GCA_031396425.1 Rhizobacter sp.
TGCACATGGATGTGCCGTTCAAGAGCGGCATGGTCGGCGGCTTCGACACCCAGCTCGCGTTCGAGTTTTTCCAGGGCTTCGCCAACCATGCGCTAGTGACCCTGCACATCGACAACCTGAAGGGTGCCAACGCGCACCACCAGGCCGAGACGGTGTTCAAGGCCTTTGGCCGGGCGCTGCGCATGGCGGCCACGCTGGACCCGCGCTCGGCGGGCGTGGTCCCATCCACCAAGGGCAGCCTTTGAGCCAGCCATGAACCGGCGCAATGCGGCGCGGAGGCCATTCGCATGACCCGCACGGTCGCGGTGGTCGACTACGGCATGGGCAACCTGCGTTCGGTGTCGCAGGCGGTGCTGCACGTGGCGCGCGGATCGGATGTCGACGTGGTTGTGACGTCGCGGCCCGAAGTGGTGCTGGCCGCCGAACGGGTCGTGCTGCCCGGCCAGGGGGCGATGCCCGACTGCATGCGCGAATTGCGCGAATCCGGTCTGCTCGACGCGGTGCTCGACGCGGCGGCGCGCAAACCGCTGCTGGGGGTGTGCATCGGCATGCAGATGCTGCTGACGCGCAGCGAAGAGGGCCCGACCGACGGCCTGGGTCTGATCGCCGGGGAGGTCAGGCGTTTTGCCCTCGAAGGTCGGTTACAAGAGGATGGCAGCCGCTTCAAGGTGCCGCAGATGGGCTGGAACCGGGTCGAACAGGTGCGGGAGCACGCGTTGTGGGCGGGCGTGCCCGATAGCGCCTACTTCTATTTCGTGCACAGCTACTACGCCCAGCCGCTCGACACCCGCCACAGTGCAGGGGAAACCGATTACGGCGGGCGCTTTACCTGCGCGCTGGCTCGGGATAACATTTTCGCCACCCAGTTCCACCCGGAAAAAAGCGCCGAGCACGGCCTGTCGCTGTACCGAAACTTCCTTCACTGGAAACCCTGACGGCTTGTGCGCGCTCTGTTCACCTGAACCAAACCCGGGTCCCCCTTCCCCCACGACCCCTGTGCTCGGCCATGCTGTTGATCCCTGCGATTGACCTGAAAGACGGTCACTGCGTCCGCCTGCAACAAGGCGACATGAAACTCTCGACGGTCTTCAGCGAAGACCCCGCCGCGATGGCGCGCCGCTGGCTCGAAGCGGGAGCCCGGCGCCTGCATCTGGTCGACCTGAACGGGGCATTCGCCGGCAAGCCGATCAACGAGACGGCAATCAAGGCCATCCTGGCCGAGGTCGGCGAGGAGATCCCGGTGCAATTGGGCGGTGGCATCCGCGACCTCGACACGATCGAGCGCTACCTCGACGACGGCCTGAGCTACATCATCATCGGCACGGCTGCGGTGAAAAGCCCGGGCTTCCTGCGCGACGCCTGCAGCGCGTTCGGCGGCCACATCATCGTCGGGCTGGATGCCAAGGACGGCAAAGTCGCCACCGACGGCTGGAGCAAGCTGACTGGCCACGAGGTGGTCGATCTGGCGAAAAAGTTCGAGGACTACGGCGTCGAGGGCGTGATCTATACCGACATCGGGCGTGACGGCATGCTGCAGGGCATCAACATCGATGCCACGGTGAAACTGGCGCAGTCGCTGAGCATTCCGGTCATTGCTTCGGGCGGCCTGAGCGGCATTGCCGACATCGAAAGGTTGTGCGCGGTTGAAGAGCGTGGCATCGCCGGGGTGATCTGCGGCCGGGCCATCTACAGCGGCGACCTCGATTTCGCTGTGGCGCAGGCACGCGCCGACGAGCTGAACGGTGCAGCCTGGCTGTCGACCGGTTCGACCACCTGACTCCATGCTGGCCAAACGCGTCATTCCCTGCCTGGACGTGACGGGCGGGCGGGTTGTCAAGGGCGTCAATTTCGTGGGTCTGCGTGATGCGGGTGACCCGGTGGAGATCGCGGCGCGCTACAACGAACAAGGCGCCGACGAACTGACCTTTCTCGACATCACCGCCTCCAGCGTCGGGCGCGACATGATGCTGCACATCGTCGATGCGGTCGCCGAGCAGGTGTTCATTCCGCTCACCGTCGGCGGTGGCGTGCGCACGGTCGACGACGTGCGCCGGCTGCTCAATGCCGGCGCCGACAAGGTGAGCTTCAATTCGGCGGCGGTGGCGAACCCGCAGGTCATCCGCGACGCGTCGCGCAAGTACGGTGCGCAGTGCATCGTCGTGGCCATCGACGCGAAGCGGCGCCGCGGCGATGATCTTCAGGAACGCGGCGCCGGCTGGGACGTCTACACCCATGGCGGGCGCAACAACACCGGTCTTGACGCCGTCGATTGGGCGCGCCGGATGACGCAGGCCGGTGCCGGCGAAATCCTGCTCACCAGCATGGACCGCGACGGCACGAAAATCGGTTTCGACCTCGAACTCACGCGCGCCGTGAGCGACGCGGTCAGCGTGCCGGTGATCGCCTCGGGCGGTGTGGGCGCGCTCCAACATCTGTCGGAAGGTATTCGCGTCGGCGGCGCCGACGCGGTGCTCGCGGCGAGCATCTTTCACTATGGCGAGTTCACGGTCGGCGAGGCGAAGGCGCTGATGGCGCGCGACGGCATATCGGTGCGCCTGTGACGGCCCCGCCGCGGCGCGCGTTGCCGAACGCGGTGCGCATCATCGGCGGCCAGTGGAAACGCAGCAAGCTGCCCGTCATGAATGCGGCAGGATTGCGGCCCACGCCCGATCGGGTGCGCGAGACGGTGTTCAACTGGCTCGGGCAAGACCTGTCCGGTTGGCGCTGCCTTGACGCATTTGCCGGTTCGGGCGCACTGGGTTTCGAAGCGGCGTCGCGCAATGCCGCCCAGGTGGTGCTGCTCGAGCGTGACCGTGCGTTGGCGCAGGGCCTGAAAGAAGCTCAGCAACGCCTCGCCGCGGTGAGTCTGCGCGTCGAGAACGTCGAGGCGATGGCGTGGATGGCGCGCTGCGAGCCGGGCGCGTTCGAGCTGATCTTCCTGGACCCGCCGTTTGACGCGCAGCTCACCTGGCCCGCGCTGGCGCGCGCGGTGCGGCCGCTGGCGCAAGGCGGCATCGTTTATCTGGAATCAGCCGAGCCGTTCGAGGCCGGCGCACTGGCCGGGCTCGGCTGGCGCGCCTACCGCACCGGGCGGGCGGGCATGGTTCACTTCGCTCTGCTGCAACGCCTTTGAGGTCGGCGCGGCGATAAACTGAATGCATGCGGTGACGGTGGGCGCCGGATGCGCCCCAACCCTGGCCCGCCCAACACCCTGGAGCACGATGTGACTTCCGCGACCCGCCTGACCGCCGTCTACCCCGGCACCTTCGACCCGATGACGCTGGGTCACGAAGATCTGATGCGGCGGGCCAGCCGGTTGTTCGAACGACTCATCGTTGCGGTGGCGGCCGGACATCACAAGCGCACCATGTTCACGATCGCCGAACGCCTGGACATTGCGACCGAACTGGCCGCCAAGTACCCGAATGTTCAGGTGATGGCGTTCCGCGGTTTGCTCAGCGACTTCGTCACCGAACAATCAGGCAAGGTGGTGGTGCGGGGCTTGCGTGCCGTGAGCGACTTCGAATACGAGTTTCAGATGGCGGGCATGAACCGGCAGCTGATGCCCGAGGTCGAAACCGTCTTCCTCACACCGGGTGACCTCTACCAGTTCGTCTCCGGCACCTTCGTGCGTGAAATTGCCACCTTGGGCGGTGATGTTTCCAAGTTCGTGTCACCCTCGGTGCTGTCGCGCTTGAAGCAGCGCGTCAAGGCCGACCCCTCTTGAGTCCCTGTCCGGCAATCTCATGGCCCTGCTGATCACCGACGAATGCATCAACTGCGATGTCTGCGAGCCGGAGTGCCCGAACCAGGCGATCTTCATGGGCGCCGAGATCTACCAGATCGATCCGGCCCGGTGCACAGAGTGCGTGGGGCATTTCGATGCGCCGCAATGCGTGCAGGTCTGTCCGGTGAGTTGCATTCCGCTCGACCCGGCGCATGTGGAGTCGAATGAGACGCTGTGGGCCAAGTACCGTCGCCTTCAGGCGCAAACCGGGCTGTCGCAGGGCAATGCGCCCGATTCGTCAGCCACCACTGACGCGCCCCGCTGATCTGGGCCGCGTCGGCTACTTCTTCTTCATCACTGGCTCGATCGCGACAAAGTCCTTGGGCGCCTTGGCGCCCTTGTCATCTTTGCCATCCTTGCCGTCCTTGCCTTTGGCCGACTTCTTCTTCGCCCCATCACGCTCGGGGGCCGAAGCCGCAGCGTCCCACGGCCGGGCCAGGCCATTGATTTCCGCAGCCGGGGCGCTTTTGTTCTTCGATTCGTTGGCGAGCCGCTCGCGTTCCATTTCGGCCAGTTTGCGCTTTTCCTGCGCCTCCACCCGCACTGCAGCAGCCCGCTGTGCGGCGGTTCGGCCATCGGTGCCCTCGACCACGGTCCCTTCGGGGCACGGGCGCTGCGAGTATTCGCGCCCGCCCGGCCCGCATCGATAAATGGTGGTGGCGGCCTCGGCCATGCCGGCGGCGCCGAGCAGGATCAGGAGCAGGGTGCTTCGTTTCATGGCGATCCTTCCGGAGGCACGCTCAGCTCTTCAGCCTCGCGTCGGGGTGGCTTGGGCCGGGCCGGCTTGGCGTGAATCTTCATCATGGCGCGCTCCATATCGGCTGCAAGCATCAGGTCGAGCGCGCCCAGGGTTGTTTCGATCGATTTTTGGATTGATTCGATGTCTTCTTTGCCCGGTGTTCGCAAGACATAGTCGACCACTTCCGCCTTCACGCCAGGATGACCGATGCCCAGGCGCAAGCGCCAATAGTCCGGGGTGGCGAGGTGGGCGTGAATATCGCGCAGGCCATTGTGGCCGCCGTGCCCGCCGCCGAATTTCAGCTTGGCATGACCCGGTGCGAGGTCGAGGTCGTCGTGCACGACCAGGATTTCGCCGGGCTCGATGCGGAAATAGCGCGCCACCGACGACACCGCCTGGCCGGACAGGTTCATGAACGTCATCGGCTCGAGCAGCCAGAGTGGCCCGGTGGCGAGATTCACGCGCCCCAGCATGCCGTGGTGGTTGCGCTCGGCGTTGAGCCGGGCACCGAGCTTGTGCGCGGCCGCGTCGAGCCACCAGAAGCCCGCGTTGTGACGCGTGGCGGCGTATTCGCTGCCCGGATTCCCCAGGCCGACCAGCAGGCGGATCATGGCGCCGATTATCGCGGCTGGGGCGTCTGCCAGGCTCTCGCGCCGCGCGCCATGCGGCCCCGTGCAACACCCGGCCATGAAAAAGCCCCGCAATGGCGGGGCTGTCAAGCGGCGAAGTGAGCGCCTATTTCTTGTTCTGTTTCTCGGTCTTCTTCGCCTTCGTCGGCGCGGCAGCCGGGGCAGCCACCACCGGCGCGGCAACCACTTCTTCTTCGGCCGCGAGCATCGACACCGACACGATCACCGGGTTGGGTTTGCCCTGGGTCATGACCTTCAAGCCGTCGGCCAGCTTGATGTCCTTGACGTGCAGCGACTGGCCCTTGGCGAGCGTGCCCAGATCGATCGTCAGGAACTCGGGCAGCTGTGAGGCCAGGCACTGGATCAGCAATTCATTGACGACGTGGTTCACCAGGCACTTGTCGACCTTGACGGCGGGCGAGTTTTCCTCGTTGATGAAGTGCAGTGGCACGCGCTTGGTGACCTTGGTCGTGGCGTCGACGCGCTGAAAGTCGATGTGCAGCACGATCGGCTGGAACGGATGCATCTGGTAGTCACGCAGCAACACCTGCTGGCTCTTCCCCGCCAATTCCATCTCGAGAATGGTCGAGTGGAAGGCCTCTTTCTTCAGCGCGAAGAACAAGGCGTTGTGATCGAGTTCGATCATGGCGGGCGTGCCGCCACCGTAGACGATGCCGGGTACCTTTTGCGCATTGCGCAGGCGGCGGCTCGCTCCGGTCCCCTGCAGCGTGCGCTCATAAGCGACGAATTTCATGTTTCACTCCAATGATGATGAAGCCCCGCGACCAGGTGCTTCAGGGTTGGGCCTTGCGGCCCAGGATGAACCGGCCCGCAACGGGGCCGGCCTTGACTCTTCAGTCAAAAGTTGCTGTTTTGCTCCGCGAACAACGAGGTCACCGATTCGCCGTCGGAAATCCGGCGGATCGTTTCGGCGAACAGGAATGCCACCGACAGCTGCCGGACCTTGGGGCATTTCTGCCCCTCAACGCTCAGCGGAATCGTGTTCGTGATCACCACCTCGTCGAGCTGGGAGTTGCGAATTCTCTCGATCGCCGGCCCTGAAAAGACCGCATGGGTGCAATACGCGTAGACGTTCTTCGCACCACGCTCTTTCAACACCTCGGCAGCTTTCACCAGCGTGCCGGCGGTGTCGATCATGTCGTCCATGATGACGCAGTTGCGCCCTTCGATGTCACCGATGATGTGCATCACTTCGGAGACATTCGCGCGCGGCCGGCGTTTGTCGATGATTGCGAGCTCGCAGCCGAGTTGCTTGGCCATCGCCCGGGCGCGCACCACGCCACCCACGTCGGGTGAGATCACGACCAGATCGTCGTAGCGCTTTGACTGCAGGTCGGCCAGCAGCACCGGAGAGGCGTAGATGTTGTCGACCGGGATGTTGAAGAAGCCCTGGATCTGGTCGGCGTGCAGGTCCATGGTCAGGAGCCGCTCGACCCCCACCGCCTCGAGCATGTTCGCCACTACCTTGGCGCTGATCGGCACCCGCGTCGAGCGCGGCCGGCGGTCCTGGCGTGCGTAGCCGAAGTAGGGAATCACGGCGGTGACGCGGCGTGCCGAGGCACGCTTGAGCGCATCGACCATGATGCACAGTTCCATCAGGTGTTCGTTGGTCGGGGCACACGTGGGTTGAAGCACGAAGATGTCGCGCGCCCGGACGTTCTGGTGGATCTCGACGTCGACCTCGCCATCGGAGAAACGCGCGACCTTGGCCTTGCCCAGTTCCACCGCGAGCTGTGTCGCGATTTCCTGGGCCAGCACCGGGTTGGCGTTTCCGGTGAACAGCAATGTGTTGAACAGCACGCTCGCTCCGTCCAGGCTATTGGCGGCCCGGCAAGGCCCGGTGCCCATCAAGGTTTCGTATCGACCGGTGGTCAGAGACGGTCAGATGTCTTGGCAGGGGAGGAAGGACTCGAACCCTCGCATGTCGGAATCAAAATCCGATGCCTTTACCAACTTGGCGACTCCCCTACACAGGTTCGCCGTCTTGCAACCGCGAACCCAAAAAACGGTCAGTCTGAAGCCCACCCGCACAAAGGGTGGATTTCCAGGCTGCGGCACATCCGCCCCACCCAGCCCCGCGCCATTCGCGCCGGCATAAACGCCGAAGGTTGAGCCTGCGTGCCTGCTCTTGCGAAGACCGCGCTGCCCGAGCCCGTCATCCGGCTGTTCCCGAATTGCGCCTGCAACAGCTCGGCGGCCTCGGCAACTTCTGCGCACAACGCCGAAGCGGCAGCTTGCAAATCGTTGCGACCGAAATCACCGAGCCAATCTACGCATGCGCCTTCGATCAAGCCATCTCGATCGGGCTCTTGCAGTGCCTGCTTGTCACGCTGTCGTGACCGCAAATTGCGGGCGTCCACAAGAAAGCTTTCAAGTATAACAGCCTGGGTGTCCCTCACCAGCAGCGGGCTGGTGAAGATTGAACGGGTCTCGATCGCCGCGGCAGGCTTGAGCACGGCGAGCCATTGCAGCGGCACATCCACGGGAGTGAGCCGCTCGCCGATGCCCTCGACGAATGCATTGCGGCCGCCGAGGAAGAACGGCACGTCGGCGCCCAGTTCGAGGCCGATTGCGATCAACTGCTGCAAGGGCAAGCCGAGGCCCCAGAGCCGGTTCAACGCGAGCAGCACCGATGCCGCATCAGAACTGCCGCCGCCCAGCCCCGCCCCCCAGGGCACCTGTTTGTCGATCGAGATGTCGGCTCCCAGACGCGTGCCGCTTCGCAACTGAAGCAGGCGCGCAGCGCGCAGGCACAGGTCATCGTCAGGTAGCGTCGCGGTCAGGTCGTGGCGACGCAATTGGGCGTCGCCACGAACCTCGAAGTGCAAGGTGTCCATCCAGTCGACCAGAACGAACACCGACTGCAGCAGGTGATAGCCGTCGTCGCGCCGGCCGATCACGTGCAGGAACAGGTTGATCTTCGCCGGTGCCGCGACGTCGTAGAGGGCTTGGATGGCCATCGACCTCAGGGTCCGTCGATCTTGGCGCGCACCGTCACCGCGGGCGGACGGTCGCGCCGTGCCAGCACCAGCCCGTCACCAAAGCCCGCCAGATTGATGTCCCAGCCGAGTTGCTGGAAACCTGCCACGCCGCCCTGGGCATTGGGCTCGCTTGCTGCCGCCGGCCAAGGGCGGCCACGCAGCCAATCGAACAGGGCCGCCACCGGCAGGCTCTCTCCGAGCAGCTCGGCGGTCAGCCGCTCGAGATCGGGGTAGGGGGTTTCGCCCTGGGGTGTGGTCAGAAGCACATGGCCGGGCGCCCAGCGCACCTGCGCCAGCAGGGTTCCCAGGGGCGTGGCCAGTCCGAGGCGTCCGGTGCTGGCGCTGCCCTCCAGTTCGAAGCCGGCGTTCATCGCGCGCGCCGCCGCGCTTTCGGTGGCGTCGACCCGGACCGACAAGCGCCCGCTGATCAGGTCGCCGGCGAGCCGCTCGCCGGGAGGTTGGAAGGACGCGCAGCCGGCAATCAGCGAGGCAGTAGCCAGCAGGCCGGCGGCGCGCCGCGAAGCACTCACAAATCGACCCGAAGGCGGCCCAGGGTTTCGCGCAGGACGTCGTTCGCGCCGTCACGTTGCCGGCCTTCGCGCCAGATACGCCTGGCCTCGTCTTTCTGGCCCATGGCCCACAGCACCTCGCCGAGATGAGCGGCAATCTCAGGGTCGGGACGCGACTTGTAGGCGCTGCGAAGCAGTCGCAGCGCCTCGTCACGGTTGCCCAGGCGGAACTCAACCCAGCCCATGCTGTCGGTGATGAAGGGCTCGCCCGGGCTGAGCGACAAGGCCTTCTGGATGAGCGACTTGGCCTCCGGCAGCCGCATGTTCCGATCCGCGAGGGAATAGCCCAGCGCGTTGTAAGCGTGGTGGTGGTCCGGCTTGAGCGCGATCACGCGGCGCAGCAGCTTTTCCATGTCGTCGACACGGTTCAGTTTTTCCGCCGTCATCGACTGTTCATAGAGCAGGTCGGGGTCGTCCACAAACTGCTGATTCGCCTGCGTGAGCACGGTGTTGGCGTCTGCCCACCGTTTCACGTCACGCAATACCTGCGCTTCGGCGAGCAGTTTGGCGCGGGCGTCGTCCGGCGTGCGTTCCGGCACGCGGCGAATCAGCTCGCGCGCCTGGGTCAGCTTGCCCTGGCGTGCCAGCAGCGCGGCACGGCGGGTTTGAACTTCCAGCACACGCTGCGGGCTTTCGACTTTCGACAGCCAGGCCTCGGAAGCGGTGAAATCGCCCAGTTGCTCCGCGGCCTGGGCCAGCAGCAGCCAGGCTTGCGTCAGGCCTTGTTCCGCGCCCGCGGGCGCATCGTCATCGTCCGATGCGGCGGCTTGCGCCACGGTCGGGTTTGCTGCGCCGGCCTCGACCAACTGCACGTACTTCTTCAGCGCCACCAACGCCTGCGCAGGGTGCTTGAGCTCCAGTTGCAGCGCGCCCAAAGTCAACCAGGGCGGCGCGAGCGCAGGCTGGTTGCGTGTGGAGATGTCGAGTTGCGTCACTGCATCGGCATAGCGCTGCGCACCCGCGAGTGCGCGCACATAGACCAGGCGAACCCCATGGCTGTCCGGTTTGGCCTTGAGATGATTCATCACGATCTCTTCGGCAGCGTCGACGCTGGCCATCATTTCAATCGCCAGCACAGCGGGGGCTTCGGCCGAAGCGTCCAGCGCCGGGGCCCGGCGCGTCAGCTCGAGCGCCTTGTCGTTGTCCTGCGCCGCATGCCAGGCGCGCGCACTGGCCACCCGCGCAATGACCTGGGTCTCGGCTGAGGCCAGGTAGGGCTGCAGCACCAGTTCGATCAGGCCGGCGCTCTGTTTGCGATCCTGGTTTGAGGCGAAGAATCTTGGCAGGGAATTGATCAATGCACCTCGTTCGGCGGGAGTCGCCAACTGCAGCATCGATCGGAGCGGCTCGGTCGCTTCGGTGGCGCGCTTGAGCGAGACCAGCAGCTGAATCACGTAACGATGCGCCTGCATCGAACCGGGCACCGTGCTGCGCCACGCCTTGGCCGCAGCGAGGGCTTGATCGAAGGCGCGTGCCTCGACCGCGATGTCCGTCACGCGACGGAACAATTGTTCGTCCTTGGTGCGCCGTGCCGCGTCGAGCAGCACTTCATAAGCGGTCCCTGCCTCGCCGCTGCGAAGTTCGATCTCGCCGATCAGCAGTTGATAGAAGAGCTGCGAATCCAGGTTCGAGTTTTCCGCCTTCGCAAGCGGGCTTCCCGCCGCAAGCACCCAGCCGGGCAACGCGACATGGCAGGCCAGCACGGCGCCCGCGCACAGGGCGACGGTTCGTAGTTTTCGGGCGGCCATCATTGCACTCCTGAATCTGCAAATCATTCTAGGGTCAGGCTCGGGGGCGATCGCGATAATTCCCTTCATGCCCGAACTTCCTGAGGTTGAAATCACGCGCCTGAGCTTTGCGCCGAGAATTCAAGGTGCGCGAACCGTGGCGGTGCGGATCGGCAAACCGCTGCGCTGGCCTCTGGGTTGCGTTTCCGGTGACTTGGTGTCACAGACCGTGGGCGAAGTTGCACGGCGCGGCAAGTACCTGTGGCTGGCGCTGGAGCGTGGCGGATTGCTGCTGCATCTGGGCATGTCGGGTTCGCTGCGTTTCACCGACACGCCCGGCCCGCCCGGGCCGCACGATCACTTCGACCTGGCCACCACGCTGGGCACTCTGCGGCTCACCGACCCGCGCCGCTTTGGCGCCGTGGTGTGGTCGCCATCGATGCTCACCGGGGCGGCCGGCAAACTGCTCGCAGGCCTGGGTCTGGAACCCTTCGATCCGGCGTTCACCGGAGCCTTTCTGAAGCGAGCGCTACGCGGCCGACGGGTCAGCATCAAGCAGGCCCTGCTGGCTGGCGACATCGTGGTCGGGGCCGGCAACATCTACGCCTGCGAGGCCTTGTTCGACGCCGGCATCGACCCGCGCATGCGCAGCGGTCGGCTCAGCCTGGCGCGCTGTGAGCAACTCGCCACCGCGGTTCGCAAAACACTCGCACGCGCACTCGAACTGGGTGGCTCGACGCTGCGTGACTTTCGTGACGCCCATGGCCTCGCAGGCGAGTTTCAGTTGCACGCCGAGGTCTACGGTCGCGAAGGTCTGCCTTGCTCGCGATGTGGCGCGCCGGTGCGGCGCATCGTTCAAGGTCAGCGCGCCACCTTTTTCTGCGCCGGCTGTCAGCGGCGCTGAGGGGGCCATTCGCTGCAATCATGGTGTGAAAGGCACGGCCTGAAACGGCCCGGGAGCCAAGCTGCGCGTGCATTTGTGCCGATGCGCCCGTGGTGAGCAGATGTTTTGTACCGTCATTCGGACAAGCCTTGCGCTAGCATGACTCATCGGTAATTTGCCTTGGCGCCGCCTGTCTCACTCATGACCCAATCTTTCGCTGGCAGTCTCGACGCCTTGAGTGGCTGGCGCGCCGCGCTCGTCGAGCGGCTGGACGAACTTGCTCAGTTCCTCACGATCAACGGCCTGATCGACGCGCCGACGCAGGAGCAGATCGGCCTGCTGCGTTCGCGCCTGGGCAGCGACAAGCTCATCGTCGCCTTCGTCGCCGAGTTCTCGCGCGGCAAATCGGAACTCATCAATTCAATCTTCTTCTCCGACACCGGCCGGCGCATCCTGCCCGCCACGCCGGGGCGCACCACGATGTGCCCGGTGGAACTGGGCTGGGACGGGCAAGAGGGTGCCGCGCTGGCGTTGTTGCCCATCGAAACCCGCCTGGAGGGTTTGTCGCTCGCCGAACTTCGCACCCAGTCGCGCGCCTGGCGCTACATCCCGCTCGATGTGCAAGACCCGGAGCAGCTGTCGGCATCGTTGCAGGAAGTGATGCGCACCGAGTGGATGAGCAGGGAACACGCGCAGGAGCTCGGGTTCTGGAGCGACGAGCGACCCGAAGACAACCCGCCGCTCGATGACCTGGGCCGCGTTCAGGTGCCGGCCTGGCGCCATGCGCTGATCAACTACCCCCATCCTTTGCTGCGCCAGGGCCTGGTGGTGCTCGACACGCCGGGCTTGAACGCGATTGGCGCCGAGCCGGAATTGACCCTCAGCCTGCTGCCCACGGCACACGCCACAGTCTTTGTGCTGGGCGCAGACACCGGTGTGACGAAGTCGGATCTGGCGATCTGGCGCGACCACCTGGGCACCAACCCCTTGGCTCGGTTTGTGGTTCTGAACAAGATCGACGCGCTGGTCGACCCGCTGCTAACGCGTGAGCAGGTGGCTGAACAGATTGAGGTGCAGGTTCGCGACGCCGCGCGCCTGCTTGAAGTCCCGGCCGCCCGGGTGTTCCCGCTGTCGGCACGCCAGGCCTTGACAGCGCGAATCGCCGGCGACATGCAGTCGCTCAAGACCAGCCGCTTGCCGGCTCTGGAAGAGGCGCTCAGCGCTCAGCTGCTGCCGCAACGGCGCGACGTGCTCGAACAGACGGTGCTGAGCACGACGCTGCAGGTCGAAACGCAGATCGCGCGACGCCTGGTCGACGGCCGGCGCCAGCTCTCCGAGCAATTGCTCGAGCTGCGCGGCCTGCGCGGAAAGAACAGTTCCAAGGTGCTGGTGATGCTGCACCGCGTCGACGTGGAGATCCAGGAGTTCGAGCAGTGCAACGCCAAGCTGCAGGCGATGCGCACCGTGCACGCCCGCATTCTCAAGGACATGCTGGTGGGCTTGTCGACCGACCGGCTGCAGGAGGAAGTGGGCCAGATGCAGGAGTCCATCAAGGGCAGCCTGCTCAACCTGGGCGCCAAGAAGTCGTTCGTCGCACTGTGTGAGCGCCTCAACGCCTTGTTGTTGACGGCGCAGCAGCGCAGTACCGAAACGCGCGAGATGCTGGAAGCCTCGTTCGCCAAGCTGAACGCCGAGTTCGGCTTCAGCCTGGCGCTGGCCAAGGGCCCCGATCTGGACCGGTTCGTTCGCGAACTTGGCCTGATCGAGCGCAACTACATGCAGTACTTCGGCCTGACGCAGGCCTTGCGCCTGTCGCAACCCAAGTTCATGGACCAGTTCCGGCGCATGCTGGTGTCGCGCCTGCGGGTGGTGTTCGAGAATGCCAGTGGCGAAATCGAGCTGTGGAACAAGACCGCGTCCAGCCAGGTCGACTCGCAATTGCGCGAGCGCCGCCGCAGCTTCCGGCATCGGCGCGAGGCGCTCGAGCGTATCCAGTCTGCGTCGGGTGATCTGGAACAGCGGATCGGCGAACTCGAAGGGCAGGACCAGCGCTCACAGCACCTGCTGGCCCGTGCCACCGAACTGGCCGCCGCGCTTCGCGCGCTGGCCTGCAGCGCGCCGGCGGGCACCGTGGTCTCGCTGGACTTCGAGCTGCCCGAGGCTGCGGAAGCGGTCGAGCAACCGCGCCTGCGCATCGCCTAGTTCACCGCAACCGGCTGCGGCCCTTGGCGCGCCCGCCAACGTTTTCGCAACGCCTGATTCGCTGGCAGCAAAGCCACGGGCGCCACAGCCTGCCGTGGCAAAACACGCGCGACCCGTACCGCGTGTGGCTGTCGGAAATCATGCTGCAGCAGACCCAGGTGGTCACGGTGCTGACCTACTACGAACGGTTCGTTCAGCGGTTTCCGACCGTCGCCAGCCTGGCCGCGGCGCCGCTCGATGACGTTCTGTCGGCCTGGAGTGGCCTGGGCTACTACAGCCGGGCGCGCAACCTGCATCGCTGCGCGCAACTCGTCGTGGCGCAGCATCAGGGCCATTTTCCGGGCACCAGCGCCGAGCTGAGCGGTTTGCCCGGCATCGGCCGCTCGACCGCTGCCGCGATCGCGGCGTTCTGCTTCGGCGAACGGGTGACGATACTCGATGGCAACGTCAAGCGAGTGCTGACGCGCGCGTTCGCATTCGAGGGCGACCTGGCCGAGGCGAAGCACGAACGCGACTTGTGGGCGCTGGCGGAAAGCCTGCTTCCGCATGACGGCATCGAGGCCTACAGCCAGGGCTTGATGGATCTCGGCGCGACCGTCTGCCTGTCGCGGGCGCCTGTGTGCGCCGGCTGTCCGCTGCAGTCGATCTGCAAGGCAGCACGCGGTGGCACCCAAGGCCGCTATCCCGTCAAGACGCGCAAGCTCAAGCGCAGCCGGCGCGAACATGTCTGGCTGATGCTCACCTGGTGCGAGCAGGTGTGGCTGGTGCGCCGCCCCGAGAACGGCGTGTGGGCCGGCTTGTGGAGTCTTCCGGAGTTCGACACACAAGCACTGTTCGATTCCTCCACTGCACTGTGGCCCGGCAGCGCTGAACGCCTGCCGACCCTGACCCACACCTTGACCCATTTCGACTGGACATTGCATCCCGTGCGCTGGCGCCTTCCAGCGAGAACCGGCGCTGCGCGCTTGGCGGCGATCGTCGCCGCCTTGCCGCAAGGGCGCTGGTTCAGCGCCGCCGAGGCGCTCGACAGGGGCCTGCCCGCGCCGCTGCGAAAACTTCTGCTCACTTGACAAGCCGGGCCGAGAAGCCGACCTTCCCGCGCCAAGCCTTCACTTCACAACACCCTTGCTGCGCAGGAATTCGTCGACCAGTTGAAGGCGAATCGCCGGGTCGCTCAATTCCATGAGTTTCTGTTTGGCGCCCATCGGAATGGGCAGG
>JANNKS010000492.1:0-3117 GCA_031396425.1 Rhizobacter sp.
TCGCCAGTGTCTGCTGCTTCATCGCCGAGCCTCAAGCTGTTACTCTGACAAAACCGCTGCAATTGCCGGGCCAGGGGTCTTGATCAGTCTTGCCCTAAGTCACTGTCGGGCGGCGTCGACCTAGTTTGCTTCTGGTTCGACAAAGCTCTGCGCGCAATCCGAATTGCCGGCCTCGAGGCGGCCGGGTTGGTCGCTACGCAGGCCATTCGCCGAGGCGCCAACCGGGCGGTGCTCGATGCCATTGCGCGCGACAGTCGCATCTTCGACGCGTGGGCAGATGAACCCTGGATCAACGAAGGCGCGGCCGTGCGTGTGTCAATGATTTGCTTTGGCCAATCACGCTGCCAAGCGCAACTGAACGGCGCTACTGCGCCACGCATCACCGCGGATCTGGGAGGAAGTGCAGATCTCGATCTGACTACTGCGATACCGCTTAAGGAGAACGCAGGCATTGCATTCCAGGGCCCAGTTAAGGTCGGAGCCTTCGACATTCCCGGAGCGCAAGCTCGCCAGTGGCTTGTCAGACCGAATCCCAATGGCAGATCGAACGCGGAAATACTGCGACCGTGGGCCAACGGGCAGGACATCGCCAAGCGATCTAGCGACACCTGGATTGTCGACTTCGGGCCAACCATGACCGAAAGCGATGCCGCCCTCTTCGCCGAACCCTTTGCGCAAATTAGGCGCGTAGTGAAACCAATGAGGGATTCCGGCAAGCGCGAGAGCCGCAAGCGGAATTGGTGGCTGCACGGCGAAACGGTGCCAGGACTCAGGGTTCGACTGCTCCGCTTGGACAGATACATTGCCACGCCACGCGTCGCAAAGCATCGTTTTTTCGTTTGGCTTCCAGTATCCGTATGGCCCGACTCGAGGCTTTACGCCATCTTGCGCGATGACGATTGGACAATGGGAATGCTGTCAGCTCGAATGCACGAAGTCTGGTCGCTTGCCAATGCATCGATGCACGGGGTCGGGAACGACCCAACCTACAACGCGAAATCCTGCTTCGAGACATTTCCGTTCGCGCCGATGGATGTCGCGTCTGCAGACGCCATCACCCACGCTGCGAAGCGCCTTAGCGACCTGCGCGAGCGCTGGCTCAACCCACCCGAATGGACTCGCCGTGAACCCGAGGTGACGCCGCTCGGAATGGACCACTCGCCCTACCCCGACCGCATCGTGCCGCTCCCGGGCCACGAGAAGGACCTCGCGCAGCGCACGATGACCAAGCTATACAACGAGCGCCCCGCCTGGCTCAGGCAAGCCCATGAAACCCTGGATGCAGCGGTGGCAGGCGCCTACGGCTGGATCGACTACACGCCCCAAATGCCCGATGAGGAAATTCTGCGTCGCCTGCTGGCTCTGAACCGTGAACGCAGCGCCACTGCCTCGTGAACCCCGCCAGGTCGCGGTCGCCCGGTTGCCACAGCTGAGCACAAAGGCACCGACATGTTCAAGGACCTGCACGTATATACTTGTCGTATATCCTAACTCGGAGTCGAGGTGCTCTATGGCCGATACCACCGTTTTTCAGTCCGGCAACAGCCAAGCCGTTCGGCTGCCCAAGGAGTTCCGCTTCAAGTCGAAAACCGTCGAGATTTTTCGGCGCGGCGACGAGGTCGTGCTGCGCGAAAAGAGGCGAACCCTCGGCGACGTGCTCGCACAATTGCCACCCCTCACCGCAGAGGATGCGGAGGAACTCGGGCGCGCGCTAGATCAAGCACGAGACCGCAGCCCGCTTCAAGAGCGCGATTGGTCGTCGTTGTTCGGCACCGAAGCCGTGCAGCGCACGCCGCGCCGTCGCGCCAAATGACCTATCTGATCGACACGGATGTGTTCAGCGCCATCGCCAAAGCTCGCGACGCTGCCCTGCTGCGCCGGGTCGGGCGGGTGCGCCTCGAAGATCTCGCGCTGTCGATCGTCACGATCGGCGAGATTCGCTTCGGCCAGGCGCTGAACCCGCTTGCCGTCAGGGTGCGCGAGCGCATCGACGTGCTGGTCGATTCGATGCGACGCCTGCCCCTGGGCTGGAATGCGGTTCCCCACTACGCGAGCACGCGCGCGCATCTACAGAAGAAGGGCACGCCGATCGGACCGAACGACCTGTGGCTGGCAGCGCACGCTTTGGCCGAAGACCTGACCCTCGTCACCGCCAATGAACGGGAATTCACACGCGTGCCCAAACTGCGGGTCGAGAACTGGCTGCGCTAAGCTTTCACGCTCGACGAGCCCGCATTCCCGCCAAAATCAACCGCCATGCTGATCAACTTCTTCTTCACCCTGCGCGCCGCCAAGCTGAAGGTCTCCGTCAAGGAGTACCTGATCTTGCTGGAAGCCATCAAGAGCGGCGTGATCGAAAACTCGGTCGACGACTTCTACTACCTCGCGCGTGCTTCGTTGGTGAAAGACGAGGCGCAGTACGACAAGTTCGACCGCGCCTTCGCGGCTTACTTCAAGGGTGTGGAGCTGCTCACCGATTTCACGCAAGACATCCCGCTCGACTGGCTGCAGAAGAAGCTCGAGCTCGAGCTCAGCGCCGAAGACAAGGCGGCGATCGAGAAGATGGGTTGGGACGAACTGATGGAAACGCTCAAGAAGCGCTTCGAGGAGCAGAAGGAACGCCACGAAGGCGGCTCGAAGATGATCGGCACCGGCGGCACCAGCCCGTTCGGCGCCTACGGCTACAACCCGCAGGGCATTCGCATCGGCCAGGACAAGGGCCGCAACAAGAGCGCGGTGAAGGTGTGGGACCAGCGCCAGTACAAGGACTACGACGACACCCTCGAACTCGGCACGCGCAACATCAAGGTGGCGCTGCGCCGGTTGCGCCGTTTCGCGCGCGAAGGCGCCGAAGACGAACTCGACCTGGACGACACGATCCGCAGCACGGCGGCAAACGCCGGCTGGCTCGACATCAAGATGGTGCCCGAGCGCCACAACAAGGTGAAGGTGCTGCTGCTGATGGACGTGGGCGGCACGATGGACGAGCACATCCACCGCGCCGAAGAGCTGTTCAGCGCCGCGAAGACCGAGTTCAAGCACCTCGAATTCTTCTACTTCCACAACTGTGTCTACGACTTCATGTGGAAGAACAACCGGCGCCGCTACAGCGAAAAA
>JANNKS010000521.1:0-4296 GCA_031396425.1 Rhizobacter sp.
ACGTCGGACGGCGAGCTGGCGATGACTTTCAGGATCTCGGCGGTGCCGGTCTGCCGCTCCAGCGCCTGCTGCGTCTCGTTGAACAGCCGCGCGTTCTGGATCGCGATCAACACCTGGTCGCGGAACGACTCGGCCACCGCGATCGCCCTTTGATTGAAAGCGTTCGATCGTTTGCTGGCCAGCACGAGCACGCCGACGCACTCGTCCCCGCGCAGCAGCGGCAGGTACAGCGCGCAGTTCAGCCCCAGTTGCTCACGTCGGGCCTGCTCATGGACGGGGAGCTCGGCCACCGACCAGTCGGGCACGTGCAGCATGGTCTTGCTGACGATCACGCGAGACGGGAAATTGGCTTTCGGGTCCACCGGCAGGATCTGCGATCCCTGCACCGGCACGGGGCCAGCCGGAGTGGCCATGGCCGCTGGCGAGTAGGTGTTGTCGCCATTGCAAAGTTGCACCACGGCGATATCGCAGCCCAGGTGCTTCACCGAGATGGCGGCGATGGCCGCGAACACCGGCTGCACGTCGGTGGGTGAGCGGCCGATCACTCGCAGGATGTCGGCGCTGGCGGTTTGGTGCGCCAGCGCTTCCTTGGTCTCGTTGAACAACCGCGCGTTCTGGATCGCGATCACCGCCTGGTCTGCGAAGGACTGCAGGAGTGCCAGTTCCTTGTTGCTGAACGCTCCGCGCGAGCGCGCCACGCCGACCACGCCGATGCCGCGCTCTTCCCACAGCATCGGCGCGAATGCCACCGAGTGGTAGCCGGCGACCTTGCCCATGCGGCGCAGCACGGGTGGGGTATCGGGGTTGTTGCTCACGTCGGCGTAGTGCGCCACCCGCCGCTCGGTGATGGCGCGGCCGGGCGCCGAGCCGGCCACCGGCGCCGGGAAGGTGGCCATGATGGTGTCGCGCGCCTTGCCCTCGTAAGCGGCCACCTGCAGCATGCCTTGCTCGTCGACGAGCAGCACGTCGAGCTCGTCGCCGCCGAACAGGTGCTTGCAGCTGTCCAGGATCTTGTCGAACACGGGTTGCGCATCGGCCACCGAACTGCTGATGACGCGCAGGATGTCGGCCGAAGCCTTCTGCTGCTCCAGCGCCTCCTGCGTCTCGTTGAACAGCCGCGCGTTCTGGATCGCGATCACGGCCTGGTCTGCGAAGGTCTGCAGCAAGGACTTCACCTTGTCGGGAAATTCACCGGGTGCGTGCCGCCCGACCGCAATCGTGCCGATCGCCTTGCCCCCCAGGAGCATCGGCACCGCCAGCAAGCTGCGATATTCGTTCGCCGTTGCCGCAGCCCTGAGCTGATAGTCGGGGTCCAAGCGGACATCGGGAATCTGCACCGGGGCGCCTAGCAGAATGCAGCGGCCATGCGAACTTCCCCTGTCCGCCCGGCGAGGAAACCACGAGCGGATCACAGCTTCCGCTTGCGGCGAGGTGCCGTGCCAGCCCACCAGGTGCAGTTGCTCGCCGTCAAAGCGCGTCGTGCCGCTCATGTCGGCACCGCTCAGCAGCCGGGCACGTTCCGCAATGGCCTGGAACACCGGGGTCACATCGGTAGGCGACTCGCTGATCACCCGCAGGATGTCAGCGGTGGCCTTTTGCTGCTCCCGCGCTTCCTGCGTCTCGTTGAACAGGCCCGCGTTCTGCAGCGCCAGCGCCGCCTGCGAGGCGAGCAGCGCAAGCTGGTCGCATTCAAGCTCACTCCAGCGGCCCTGGCGCCCTTCGATGTCGCAGTAGAGATAACCCAGCGTTGCCTGTGGGCCGATCAGCGGGGCAACGACGCAGCAGCGCTGGTCGGCTGGCGCGGCACCCGGCGGGCCGATGTGCAGCGCGGCAGCACCTTGCTCGCGCGATTGCTGCAACCAGGGCGTCACGGCAACCAGCAGCGCGGGGGCGGATTCACCGCGAGGCAGCCTGGCACCGGCGATCTGCACTCCGGTGGGCGCTTCCAGCAGCAGCAGCGTGCGCCGGGGCGAACAAAGTTCCCGGGCCGCTTCGACCAGAAAGGCGCACAGCGCGTCGGCACTGCGCAGCTGGTTCATACGCGTGGCCAGGGCGAGCAAGCGGGCGCCAGGCGCGCGCGGCTCGGCACGGGTGCGGCCTCGCTTCGCGGGTTTTCGGGCGGGGATCATGAAACGACAGCCTCTGTTTGGAGCAGAACGAGAACCAGCGCCGCCGCGCGACCGCAGACACCGCAATGCGATTGGCCCGCCACTTCGGGGGCGACGCTGGGCCGATGGTGGCGTCCGACGCGTTCGACGCGCAGGCCGAGTGGTGCAAGTACGCCACCGAGCGCGGACACTTCGACGCCATCACGGGCCAGTGTGACATCAAACGGCAGGAGTGATAGCATCTTGCCTGCACTTTCGGAGAGTTTGCCGATGTCGTCCGTCACCGTGAGGAACCTGCCCGAGGCCACGCACCGGGCACTGAAGCACCGCGCCGCGCAACACGGGCGCAGCACCGAGGCCGAGATCCGCCACATCCTCGAGGCCGCCGTGCGGCCCGGCAATGGCCTGGGGTCGGCGCTCGCGGCCGTGGGGCGCAGCGTGGGCGGCGTGGCGCTGAAGATCGAGCGCGACCGCACGCCGGTTGTGCCCGCGAGCTTCAAGTGATCATTCTTGACACGAACGTCGTGTCCGAACCGCTGCGGCCGGCGCCCGAGCCTGCGGTGCTGGCCTGGCTGGATGCCCAGGAGCCGGCGACGCTGTGCCTGACGAGCATCACCCTGGCCGAACTGCTGGCCGGCGTGGCAGCGCTGCCGGCCGGGCGGCGGCGCACCAAGCTGAGCCAGGCCATGAACGAGCAGCTGCTGCCGTTGTTCGAGGGCCGGGTGCTCGCCTTCGACATGGCGGCCGCCCATGCCTTTGCGCAAGTGCAGGCCGGCGCACAGGCGGCCGGCAACCCGATCAGCTTTGCCGACGCGGCCATTGCGGCCATTGCCAGCTCTCACGGGTACGCCGTGGCCACTCGCAACGTGCGCGACTTCAAGGGAACGCGTGTTGAGGTGATCGATCCCTGGCTGCCTCTGCCGGCACGCTGATGAACCTTTGCGCCAGTGCGTCCGCGAGCACGGCGTGCCCTGTCTTGCTTGCCGCGCGGCGATGAGGCTCATGCGGTGCTGCGTGGCGCGGCGCTCAGCAGCGCCTGCACCAGCGCCTCCACCCGGATCGGCTTGGTGACGTAGTCGTCCATGCCCGCGGCCAGGCAGGCTTCGCGGTCGCCCTGCATCGCGTTGGCGGTCATCGCGACGATGCGCGGGCGTTTGCCTGCATCGCTCCAGCGCGCCACGATGCGCCGGCTCGCCTCCAGCCCGTCCATCTCGGGCATCTGCACGTCCATCAGCACCACGTCGTAAGGCTGGCGCGCGCAGCATTCGATGGCCTCGATGCCGTTGCTCGCGAGATCCGCCCGGTAGCCCATCTGCGCCAGCAGCCGCATCGCGAGCTTCTGGTTCACGACGTTGTCTTCGGCGAGCAGGATGCGCAGCGGGTGGCGCTGCGCCATCCCGGCGTCCATGCGCGGCTTGGCTGGAGCGGCGGCGGGCCTGGGCGCCGCGTCGGCCTCGTGTGCCAGCAGTTGCGCCAGCGTGTCGAACAGCTGGCTCTGGCGCAGCGGCTTGGCCAGCGTGGCGGCAAACATCGCGTCGCTCGCCTCCTTGCGGCCGTGCGAACTGAACAGCACCAGCGGTAGCTTGTGCCCAGCCTCGCGGATGCGCGCGGCAAGCTGAGCGCCGTCGATGCCGGGCATGTGCATGTCCACGATCGCCAGGTCGTAGGGCTGGGCCTGCGCCGCACCCTTCAGCATCTCCAGCGCCTGCGCCGGGAACTCGGTGTCGTGCACCACCATGCCCCACCTGGCGGTCTGCAGCGCAAGGATGCGCCGGTTCGTGGCGTTGTCGTCGACCACCAGGATGCGCTTGCCCTTGAGCACCGGCTGCTCACCGAGGAAGTCGCGCCGCGTGCCCGCGGGCAGCTCGGTGGGGTGGTTGGCGATTCTGAAGTGGAACGTGCTGCCCTGCCCCGGCCCGGCGCTCTCGGCCCACATCGTGCCGACCATGAGTTCGGACAGGAGTTTGCTGATCGCCAGGCCCAGGCCCGTGCCGCCGTACTTGCGCGTGGTGCCGCTGTCGGCCTGGCTGAATTTCTGGAACAGGCGCGACAGGCCCTGCTCGCTCAACCCGATGCCGGTGTCGCGCACGGTGAAGTGCAGCTGGCTGCCTTCGCCGGTCTGCTCGTCGCCTTCGACACGCACGCTGAGCACGACTTCGCCATTTTCGGTGAACTTGACCGAGTTGCT
>JANNKS010000530.1:0-6219 GCA_031396425.1 Rhizobacter sp.
CGCAACTCGGCAACCGTGCGCATGAAGCTCAAGAGTCTGTTGAACAACTCGGGCACCGAGGTCGTGTTCAAGGCCGACGACAAGATGGACCAGGTCATCCTAGACAAGAAGGAGTGCACCTACTCTTACTTCGCCGACCCGATGTACGCCTTCATGGATGCCGAGTACAACCAGTTCGAGGTCGAGGCCGAGAACATGGGCGACGCGATCCAGTACCTGGAAGACGCGATGCCCGTCGAAGTGGTGTTCTATGAAGGCAAGGCGATTTCGGTCGAACTGCCGACCAGCCTGGTGCGTGAGATCACCGACACCGAACCCGCCGTGAAGGGTGACACCTCGGGCAAGGTGCTCAAGAACGCCAAGTTGGCCACCGGCCTCGAAATCTCGGTGCCGTTGTTCGTGCAGACCGGTGACAGGGTCGAGATCGACACCCGCACCCACGAGTACCGCAAGCGGGTCTAGCTTGACGCTGCGGCTGCGCCCGGGGGCCAGCGCAATCGATGGGCGCCTGAGGGCGCCCGTTTGTTTGGTGCGCCTGAATTGACGCCGCCATGAGGTTTGCGCCCATCGTCGCCGCGCCGCTGCTCTTCAACGCGCAAAGGCTGCCGATTTCGGCGCAGTACGACGACGTCTATCACCCCACGGCCGGCGCAGCAGAACAGGCCACGCATGTCTTTCTGGGCGGCAACGGCCTGCCGCAACGCTGGCGCGGCAGCGCGCGCTTCGTGATCCTGGAAGCCGGCTTCGGCCTGGGCAACAACTTCCTCGCCACCTGGCAGGCCTGGCGCCAGGATGCGCAGCGCTGCGCGCAGCTGGTCTTCATGTCGGTTGAAAAACACCCTTTCGTTCGGGCCGACATGGCGAGGGCTCATCAGGCCTCGCCTTGGCCCGAGCTTGCGACCGGGCTGGTCGGCGCCTGGCCGCCGCTCACGCCCGACCTGCACACGCTCAGCTTCGACGGCGGCCGGGTGCGCCTGCTGCTCGCCTTCGGTGACATTCAAGCCTGGCTGCCGCAACTGGTGGCGCGCGCCGACGCGTTCTACCTCGATGGTTTCGCACCCACAAAGAACCCGGCGATGTGGCAGCCTCGGGTGTGCAAGGCGCTCGCGCGACTCGCCGCACCCGGCGCCACCCTGGCCACCTGGTCGGCCGCGCACGCGCTGCGCGACGGTTTGCGGTCGGCCGGTTTTGCCGTCGTCAAGGCGCCCGGTTCCGGCGGCAAACGCGACATCACGCTGGCACGCTTCGAGCCCACCTTCGCGCCCCGCCACGCCCCGGCACGCCCGACTGCACGGGCGACCCACTTTGCCTCAACGCCGCAGCACGCTGTCATCGTCGGCGGCGGGTTGGCCGGGTGCGCTGTCGCCTGGGCGCTGGCGCAACAGGGCTGGAACAGCGTCGTGATTGAACGTCAGGCGGAGCCTGCCCAAGCTGCCTCGGGCAATCCGGCGGGTGCCTTCCACGGCATCGTGAACCGGCAGGACGGCGCGCATGCGCGCTTCAACCGGGCCGCTGCGTTGGTCGCGCACGGTCTGGTCGCGCCGGCCGTTCGGGCCGGCAGGGTGCTTGGCGGAGCCAGCGGCTTGATTCGTCTGGAGCCCGAGGCCACCAACCCGGTTGCGATGCGCGGGCTGCTGTCTGAACTGGGCTTGCCCGAAGACTATGTGCGCGCCCTCGATGCCACCCAGGCTGCCGCGCTGAGCGGCCTGCCGCTCACCCGGCCAGCCTGGTTCTACCCGACCGGCGGCTGGGTCGACCCGGCCGCGCTAGCGCGTGAAATGCTGGCCCAGGCGGGAAATCGCTGCGAGTGGCGTGGCGGCGTCGAGGTCGCCACCCTCAAGCGCAGCGAGCAAGGCTGGCAACTGGCCGACGCGACCGGCCGACCGATCGCCACCGCCACGACACTGGTGCTGGCCAATGCCGGCGAGGCCCTGAGCTTGCTCGGCCAAACCCTGCCCGAAGGGCCAGCGACCGAGCGCGCCTCGCATGACCCGCGCCTTTGGCCGCTGCAACGCCTGCGTGGCCAGATCAGCCGCTTGCGGTGCGATCGCCTGCCCCAGGGCAGCGCGTTGCCGCGTATCGCGGTAACCGGGTCTGGCTTCCTGTTGCCGCCGGCGCAGGGCGGGGTGACTTTCGGCGCAACGTCACACAGCGTCGACGACGCCGACACCGACGCCAGCGTGCGCCTGGTGGACCATCAAGCCAACCTGGACCGACTCGCGCGGATGGGCGAGTTCGGCTGGTCGCCCCGTGTCGAAGAGCTGTCCGGGCGAGTCGGCTGGCGCTGGAGCAGTGACGACCGGCTGCCCGTCGTCGGCGCGGTGCCGTCCGCGTCGGCGCGCCCGCTGCGGATGGATCAGACCCGCTTCGTGCCGCGCGAAGACGGGCTGTATGTCTTCATTGGTCTGGGTTCGCGCGGCATCACCTGGGCGCCACTGGGTGCGCAGGTGCTGGCCTCGACGATCAGCGGAGCGCCGGTGCCACTGCCGGCGGGTTTGCTCGATGCGATCGACCCGGCACGCTTCGCGGTGCGTCGGTTCAAAAACCCCGCACGGGCGGGCGGCTCCAGCGCTGCCGCTGCAGCCGCGGCGCCGCACGACTGACGCCCACGCACATCGACTTCAAATGTCCAGGCTTGTCGGCCGGTCAGGGCGCCGTCTGGCCATCCGCGGGTGCAGAGCCGGTGGTTTGCGCATCCTGCGTGTCCTGGGGTTCGGCTTCGCCGTCCTGACCGCCACCGCTCTTGCGGCCGGCCTTCTCTTTGAGCTTCTCTTCCTTCTTCTTCTTCTTCGCCATTTCGCGCTGGCGCTTCTCAAAGGAATAATTCGGTTTGGCCATGGGCCGTCCTTCCGGTGAACGAGTGCGTGATCGGTTCGATATGCAGAGGTTACGCGTTTTTGTACCCGACTGGCTGGCTGGGTCTCAGAAAGTGAGCGTCTTCACGCCTTGCTGCGTGCCCAGCAGGCAAACGCTGGCCTTGTTGCGGGCGAAAATTCCAACCGTCACCACGCCGGGCCACTGGTTGATTTCCCGCTCCAGCCCGGCCGGGTCGGCAATCGACAGGCCGTGCACATCGAGGATTCGGCCACCGTTGTCGGTGATCACCCCTTCGCGCAGCACCGCGCGCCCGCCCAGGGCCTTCAGCGCCCGCGCCACCTGCGCCGTGGCACACGGAATCACTTCCACCGGCAGCGGAAACCGACCCAGCCGCTGCACCTGCTTGGACTCATCGGCGATGCAGATGAACCGCGCCGCGATGTCGGCGACGATCTTCTCGCGCGTCAACGCCGCGCCGCCGCCCTTGATCATGTGGCCGGCCGGGTCGATTTCGTCGGCACCGTCCACATACACCGGCAGCCACTCGACCGTGTTGCTGTCGAACACCGCGATGCCGTGCGAACGCAGCCGCTCGCTGCTTCGCTCACTGCTCGACACGGCACCGGGAATCGTGTGCCTGACGGTCGCCAACGCGTCGATGAAACAGTCCACCGTGGAGCCGGTTCCCACCCCGACCAGGTTGCCCGACTCGACGTAGGCGAGTGCGGCCTTGGCCACCAGGGCTTTGAGGTCTTGCTGATTCATCGGCGCGGCGCGCAGGCGCGTGTTGGAACGAATGGCCGTGATTGTCGCCGCGACGGCAGCCCGCATTCGAGGGCCCAAGAAACACGCCGGTTTGCGACAATTCCGCTGTCCCCGATTCTCACCTTGTCCATGCCCCTCGTTCCGTACGGCCTTGCGCGTCATTTCCTGTTCGGTCTGGACCCCGAACAAGCCCACGACCTGACGCTGGCAACACTGGCGCGCATCCAGAACACGCCGCTCGTCTGCGGTGTCGCTCAGGCGCGAGTCGAAGACCCGGTGACGCTGGCCGGGCTGACATTCCCGAACCGCATCGGCCTGGCCGCCGGCCTTGACAAGAACGGCCGCTGCATCGACGGTTTCGGCGCGCTCGGCTTCGGTTTCATCGAGGTCGGCACGGTCACGCCCAAGGCCCAGCCGGGCAACCCCAAACCGCGCATGTTTCGGCTGCCCGATGCCCAGGCATTGATCAACCGGCTCGGCTTCAACAACGACGGTCTGGCTGCATTCATCAGCAACGTACAACGCGCTCGGTATCGCCACAAGGGCGGCATCCTTGGCCTGAATATCGGCAAGAACGCGAGCACGCCGATCGCTTCGGCGGTGGACGACTACCTCGAGTGCCTGACCGGTGTCTACCCGCACGCCGACTACGTGACGGTGAACATCTCGTCGCCCAACACCGCCAACTTGCGCGCGCTGCAAAGTGACGACGCGCTGCCCGCGCTGTTGAGCGCCTTGCAGGGCCGGCGCAGCGAACTGGCGCAGGAGCACGGGCGCAAGGTGCCGGTGTTCGTGAAGATCGCGCCGGACCTGGAGCCGACCCAGATTCGCCACATCGCCTCGGCCTTGAAGAAGTATTCGATCGACGGCGTGATCGCGACCAACACCACGGTCGCACGCGACGCCGTCAAACACCTGGAGCATGGCCGCGAGGCGGGTGGCCTGAGCGGCGCACCGGTGTTCGAGACCAGCAACCGCGTCATCGGCCTGCTGCGCACGGTTCTCGGGCCGTCGTTTCCGATCATTGGTGTGGGCGGCGTGATGAGCGCCGCCGACGCGGTCGCGAAAGTGGCCGCCGGGGCCGACCTGGTGCAGATCTACACTGGCTTCATCTACAAAGGGCCGGAATTGGTGACCCAGGCCGCGCGCGCGCTGGCAAAGCGCTGAGCGGCTTCAGGCGCCCTGCTCCGCTGCCAGTGCCGCATCGATCAAGCGGCGGAACCGAACCAACGCTGAATCCATTGCGAGCGGAATCATCTTCGCGCCGGGGCTGCGCGCAATGTTCTGCGCCTGCGCCGTGATCATCGCCCGGTCTTCCTCGAACGCACCGACCAGGCTGTCGTAGATCGACTGCACGATGCGCTCGTCGCCCTCGCCGGCGCGGTGCGACTGCTGAAAGAAGTAGTGCGTCGTGGTTGCGGTTTCCGGCGTCAGCGTCTGGCAGCTGTGCAGCTGCACCGCGTGGCGCATGTCGCCTGGCGCGTCGGTCACCGGCGCGCCACCCGAGTGCATCAACAAGGTTCCGGGCAGCACGAAGTCGTACATGAACCAGCGGTTCAGCGGCGTGTCGAAGTGGCGAAACCGCTGGTAGAACGGCGGCGCCGGCACATTGGGCACCCGGCGCGTGACGCGAATGCCGCGCTCCACCGCTTCGATCTCGGCGCGCGCCTGCGCAATCATCGGGCTGCCCCCCAAAGTCTTCTCGTGCACATAGCTCAGGTGCGAGAAATCCAGCAGGTTGTCGCAGATGAGCTGGTAGTTGGTGTTGTAGTGAAGGTAGCCCGGCTTGTTGCGCCAGTCGGGGTGATCGTTCGAGAAGTTGTCGGGCAGCAGCGCGATGTCGGCTTTCGCGGGGTCACCCATCCAGACGAACACCCACTTGTTCTTGACCGTCACCGGGTAGGTCTTGACGCGCGTGTGCGGCGGCACCTGCTCCAACCCCGGAACCTCGACGCACAGCCCCTGCGCATCGAACTTCAAACCGTGGTAGCCGCAGCGCACGCAGTCGCCTTCCTTGCGGCCGAGCGACAGCGGTGCGAGGCGGTGGCAACAGCGATCTTCCAGCGCCGCCAATGCGCCGTTGCCGGTGCGAAACAGCAGAATCGGTTCGTCCAGAACGGTGCGGCTGAACAACGCATCCGGGCCGATGTCATGGTCCCACGCGATGACGTACCAACAATTGCGGATGAACACGCGTGCACTCAATGCAAGGGCACGCCGGTCTTGTCCTGCAACTCCTCGCGCGTCACGCCCGGGGCCATTTCAACCACCTTCAGGCCATGCGGCGTCACGTCCATCACGGCGAGGTCGGTGATGATGCGGTCGACCACGCCCACCCCGGTGAGCGGCAGCGTGCAGTGCGGCAGGATCTTCAACTCGATCGAGCCATCCTTCTTCTTCGCCACGTGTTCCATCAGCACGATCACACGCGCCACGCCGGCCACCAGGTCCATCGCGCCGCCCATGCCCTTGACCATCTTGCCGGGGAATCATCCAATTCGCCAGATCGCCCTTTTCGCTGACCTGCATGGCACCCAGGATGCTCAGGTTGATCTTGCCGGCGCGGATCATCGCGAAGCTGTCGTGCGAGCCGAAGATCGACGAACCCGGCAGCGTGGTCACGGTCTGCTTGCCGGC
>JANNKS010000533.1:0-17777 GCA_031396425.1 Rhizobacter sp.
CCCCCGCGCGCACTGACCAACCCGCCGCGCGGGGGGGGGCTGGTGCGCCCCCATTCCCCGTCGTGCGCGGCCTGCGCCGCGGCGACCGCCGCTTCCACGTCGGCAAACCGGCCGCGGGCGATTTCGCCCAGGCCGCTGGCGTCGGAAGGGTTTTCGAGCGCAGTCAGCGCGGGCAGGAGCTGGAACGACTGGAACACGAAGCCCACCATTTGGCCGCGAAGCCGTGCGCGGCCGTCTTCATCGAGCGCCGCGCCGACGCGGTGGCGCTGGCGCGCTACCTGGAGTTCTATGGCGGTGCGGCCGACAAGGTGCACGGCGAGACGATCCCGTTTGCCAACGGCTACACCGCGCTGACGCTGCGTGAACCGCATGGCGTCACCGGCCACATCGTGCCTTGGAACTACCCGATGCAGATCATCGGCCGCAGTGTCGGCGCGGCGCTGGCGATGGGCAACGCCTGCGTGCTCAAGCCGGCCGAAGAGGCCTGCCTGACCGCGCTCGCGTTCGGCCGGCTGGCGCAACAGGTGGGATTCCCGAGCGGCGCCATCAACATCGTCACCGGCCTGGGCGAAGAGGCCGGCGCGGCGCTGTCGTCGCACCCTGGCGTGCAGCACATCTCGTTCACCGGCTCGGTCGCGACCGGCCGGCTGATCCAGGCGGCGGCGGCGAAGAACGTCGTTCCGGTCACGCTGGAGCTGGGCGGCAAGAGCCCGCAGATCGTGTTCGCCGACGCCGACCTCGACGCGGCCTTGCCCTACCTCGTGAATTCGGGCATCCAGAACGCCGGCCAGACCTGTTCGGCGGCGTCGCGCATCCTCGTCGAGCGGCGCGTGTTCGATGCGGTGCGCGAACGCATGGCCGAACGTTACCGTGCGCTGCGCGTCGGAGCGGCGCTCGCCGACCTGGACCTGGGCCCGTTGATTTCGAAGCGCCAGCAAAGCGTGGTCGAACACTACCTGACGCTGGCGCGCCAGGGTGGCCTGCGGGTGGTGGCACAGGGCTCGCTCGACCTGGATGCTTCGCCGCAAGGCCATTTCGTGCTGCCCACGCTGCTCGACGAGGTGCCGCACACCCATGCGCTTGCGCAGGAAGAGGTGTTCGGCCCGGTGCAGGTGCTGATTGCCTTTGATGGCGAAGAGCAGGCGCTGCAGATCGCCAACGGCACCGCCTATGGCCTGGTGGCGGGCGTGTGGACGCGCGACGGTGGGCGCCAGATGCGCATGGCGCGTGCCCTCAAATGCGGCCAGGTGTTCATCAACAACTACGGCGCGGGCGGCGGGGTCGAGTTGCCTTTCGGGGGCGTCAAACATTCGGGGCACGGACGCGAAAAAGGCTTCGAGGCGCTGTACGGGTTCTCGGTGCTCAAGACGGTGGCGATCCTGCACGGCTGAGTTGGCGCAGCGCGGCGGCGCAGTCACCTGTCGAGCGCGGCAAGGTCAGGCCTGAATCAAGCCCCAGCGCAGCGCCACCAACGTCAACTCGGCCTGGTTGTTCGCGCCGAGTTTCTGCTTCACGCGGTACAGGTGCGTGCCGATCGTGCTTTGCGACAGGTTCAGCGTCCCGGCAATCTGCGCCACGCTGGCGCCGCGCGCGAGTTGCAGGAACACCGAGAACTCGCGTTCGCTGAGTTGTTCGGCGGGGCTCACCTGGCCCTGCGACTCGGCGCCCGCGAGCAGCGTGGCGGTCCGAGCATCCACATACCGTTCGCCGCGCGCCACCGCGACCACGGCGGCGATCAGCGCGTCGGGCGCGCTGCGTTTGGCGAGGTAGCCCAGCGCGCCGGCGCGCAGCGCACGCTGCGGGTGCGCGGTGTCTTCATGCGCCGACAGCGCGAGCACACGGGCGCCGGGGTCGTGCGCGAGCAGGCGGCGCAAGGCCTCCAGCCCGCCCATGCCGGGCATGGCCAGGTCCAGCACCACCACATCGGGTTTGACACGCGCATAGTTGGTGCAAGCCACCTCGCCGCTGCCCGCTTCGGCCACGACCTCGATGTGCGCGTCGGCGAGCAGCATGCGAAAACCCATGCGCACCAGCGCATGGTCGTCCACCAGCATGACCCGGATCAACGCGGCGCTCCCCGCCCGCGGCAATCGTGCCCCACGGGTGCCGGGCGCGCAGGCATTGTGCTGAGGCCCGGGTCGGTGGTCATGCCGGAATGCTATCGACCAGTCCGGCGCGGGCGCCGCCAGTGCGCCCCAAGCTGGGTTTGGGTCCGGCGTTGAACGCCCGCCCTTCGGCGCATACTCCGGCATGGCCATCCGACACGCCCCGGCAGGCGAACCCATCGACGTGGCGCCGCTCGGCGCGCGTCTGGAAGGGGCCCGGACCGTCGCGCTTTTCAAGTCGGAAGACCTGGAGGTCATGCGCCTCGTGTTGCTGGCGGGCAAGGCCCTGCCGCCGCACAAGGTGGCGGGTGAGATCACGATCCAGTGCATCGAAGGCCGGATCGAGGTCACGACCGATGGTCAGCCGCAGGTGCTTGGGGCCGGGCAGATGCTCTTCCTGGCACGCGAGGTCGTGCACGGCGTTGTCGCGCTGGAAAACGCATCGGCCCTGTTGACGATCGCCTTGACGGGGGCCACCCCCGCGCAGCACACGAACGACCCGGCCCGTTCGCAGCGCTGACGGCATGGCGGCTCACCTGCGCGGTGGCGTGCGCCACGCGCGCGCCTACCGCATCAAGCGCGGCGACTGCGCGCTGACGGACCGACACGCGATGACGCGCGCTGTCGCGCCGGGCCGATCTGCCGCAGCATCTGCGTCGGGCCGTGCTCGACCAGGAACGCCTCGAATGCCAACGCCACTTGCGGCAGCTGGCGCGACGCCAGGTGGATCACGAACCATTCGCGCTCGATCGGGTTGTCGGGCAGCGGCAGCAGCGCGAGCAGTCGGGCGTCGAGCTCGAGCACGCAGGTGTGCAGCGACAGGAACGCCACACCGAAACCGGCTGCGCACATCTGCTTGATCGCCTCGTTGCTCGACATCTCCGAGCCGACGCGAAAGACCACGCCGGCGTCCTTGAAGAGACGCTCCACCGTCGTGCGCGTGCCCGAACCGCGTTCGCGCACGAGCAGGTTCGCCTGCGCCAGGTCGGCCAGGCGCAACCTGGTCTGCGCCATCAGCGGGTGCCTGGGCGCCGCGATGAACGCCATCGGGTGTTTGGCGAACGCCTGCGAACGGGTCTTCAGCTCAGCCGGTGCGCGGCCCATGATGGCCAGGTCGATCTCCTGGCCGGCGAGCATGCGCACGATCTGATCGCGGTTGCCGACCTGCAGTTTGACCTGCACATGGGGGTTCAGGTTGGCAAAGGTCACCAGCAGCGGAGGCAGCAGATATTCGGCGGTCGTGACCGCGCCGACGCGCAAGGTACCCGAGAACACGCCGCTCAGCGTGGCGATTTCCTCGCCGGCTTCGCGCCACAGCTCGAGGATGCGCGCGGCGTAGCCCGCGAGCAATTCGCCCGCCTCGGTGAGGCGCACGCCGCGGCCGCTGCGCGCGAGCAGCGGGCTGCCGGCCGACTCTTCGAGAAGGCCGATCTGGATCGACACCGCCGGTTGCGTGAGGTGCAACTCTTCGGCAGCGCGCGAGACGCTGCCCAGGCGCGCGACGGCGTGGAATGTGGCGAGCTGCCGAAAGCTGGCGCTCTTCAACAGGGGCATGTCAAATTATTAGCCATAACTAATACTGATTCAAATAACTTTGATTTTTCCAAATTCAGAGACATCACTACATTGCTCGTGTCCGCCGGGCCGGTGCGAGCGACGCGCGTCATTGGCGTCGCGCATGACTTCTCAGCGGCGCAGACCCGATCAAACCCGCCACGGCGGCCGCAGAATCAAGCCAGAGCAGCAGCAGGTGGATGCGGGTGCGGACCGTCCGCCGTGGCGCCCGGCGGCGACGCGTGCAAAGCAGTTTCAACCCGTGGAGGCAACTGAGATGAGCCTGGATGTACTGATCTTCGACGTGGATGGCACCATGGCCGACACCGAGGAGGCCCACCGCACCGCCTTCAACCTGGCCTTCGAGCGGGTGCGGCTGGGCTGGAACTGGAGCCGCGATGTCTACCGACAGTTGCTCAAGACGACCGGTGGCAAGGAGCGCCTGGCGGCCTTCATCCAGCAGCTTGATCTGAACCCGACCGAGCGCCAGCGCATGCTCGCGCGCGTGCCCGACATCCACGCGGAGAAGACCAAGTTCTACAGCTCGGTGGTGCACGACCGCGCGGTGCCGTTGCGCGACGGGGTCGAGCGTTTGCTCGACGAGGCGCTTGGCGCGGGCTTGCGCTTGGCCATCGCCAGCACCACCACCGCGGGGAACGTCGACGCGCTGCTGCAGTCGTCGCTGGGACCGCGCGGCCTGAACCTGTTCAGCGTGATTGCCTGCGGCGACCAGGTCCGCGCCAAGAAGCCGGCGCCCGATATCTACAAACTGGCCCTGCATCACCTCGGCGTCGCACCCGATCGCGCCGCCGCGTTCGAAGATTCAGCGAACGGCCTGGGCGCCGCGGTCGCGGCGGGTCTGTGGACCGTGGTCACACCGACCTTCTGGACCGAGGGCAGTGATTTTTCGGCGGCGGGCCTGGTGCTGCCGTCGCTGGGAAGCCCGGCCGCACCCCTGGCCGACGAGCCGGGGCGGCAGCTCGAGGATGCGGCCTGGCTGACGCTCGCCGAGCTGGAGCGCCGGGCTGCACCGGCGCGCGTCAGCACTGCGGTGACCCGGCTTTACGCTGCCGCGACGCCATGAGCGGCGGCGCGGCGTACCGAGCCATCGACACCGCAGGCAGCGACACCGCGCCGACCGCGGCGCGGTGCGCGGCCCAGCGGTTCGGCTGCGCAACACGCTGCGCCCGATCGGGCGCGTGCCGCAATGCGCGTGCGTGAAGACATCGGTGCGATCGCTTTCGACCTGGACGGCACCCTGGTCGACAGCGCGCCCGACATCGCACACGCACTGAACAATGCTCTGGCGTCGGCGGGACTGGCCGATTTTGCATTGCACCAGGTGCGCGCCTGGGTCGGTGACGGCCCCGACGTGCTGATCGATCGTGCCCTGCGTGCGCTCGGCCGGGAGGACACGCCCGCCTCGCTGCGGGTTGAGCTGCGGCATGCATTCGACCGTGCCACGCTCGATGCGCCGCTGCTGCATGGCGCGGTGTGCGCTGGCGTTGCGGCGCTGCTGGACACGCTGCGCAATGTGGTGCCGATGGTCGTCGTCACCAACAAGCCGACCGCACTGGCCCGCGCCGTGCTGCGCGCCGCGGGCTTGTTCGACGCCCTGGCCGGCGTCTACGGTGCCGACCAGGCTCACCTGCGCAAGCCCGGCCCCGCCTTGCTGCTCAACGCCGCTCGCGAGTTGGGCATTGCTCCGGCGCGCCTGTTGATGGTGGGTGACGGCGCCGCTGACCTCGGCGCGGCCCAGGCGGCGGGCTGTCCGGCCGCCTGGGTCAGCTGGGGCTATGGCGAGCCCGTATTGACGCGCGAAAGCACGACCTGGCGCATCACCACACCCGAACAGTTGTTCGAGCGTTTGTGCCCGGCCTGAACGCGCCTTGAACTGCAGCGCCGCGTCGAACGCGCTGCCGCGAGCGCGTCGTCGGCACAATCACGACACGAGGTTCTGGCGTCGGCGCGTTTCGCTCCAGCTGGGGCGGGCCCGATCACCGATCGCGCACCAGGCGCTCGCCGTTCAAGCCGTCTGAGAACGCGAACTCGAAACGCCCGCCGGCAGGCAGGCTCGCCACCGGCAGCGTGGCGCTGCCGCCCGACAGGTCGACGCCCAGGGCAGTGCGCCGGCTGCCCAGATGGGTGACGGTGAGCGACGGATAGCGCGCCGCATCCCAGGTCACCTGCAGCACCCCCCCTTGTTCCAAGCTCTGCAGCAGCGGCGGTGCGACGCCGCTCGGGGCCGCGAGCGCGCGTTTGCGCTGCTCGCGCAGCTCCAGCGTCTGGCCGCCCAGCAGGATTTCGAGCTTGGCGATCGGCCCCGGGTGCGCAATGCTGAAACCGAAGCGCTGCTGCTGCGGCAGGTGGTCGATTTCCTTGCTCGCAAACCGAAACTCGACCAGCGCGCCCTGTTGGGTCGTGATGCGCATCAGGTAGGGCCCATTGCTGTCGGGCGGGCGCGGCTGGCCGTGCACCGGTTTGAGCGGCTGCAGGCGAACCACGCCGTCCTGGATCAGGCCGCTCACCATCAGAAGTTCCTGGGGCATGTCGAGCGCCGCTTCGGCGTCGACGCTGGCCAGCGCCCGATCCGACGGGGTCAGGAAGCCCTGCATCTTGCGGTAGTTGTAGTCGGAGAACCAATCGCCATCGCAATAGCTCATCAGGTCGTGGGCGCTGGTGGGCGTCGGGTCGACGAAGCGCCGCGCTTCGGCGTCGTAGCCCCAGATGAATCGATTGCCCGCACCGAGGCGGGCGTTGGCGTAGGGAAACTGCGGGTCGGCGCCCGCCGGGCCACCGCACGGGGCGTGCAGCAGGCTCAGGTTGTGGCCGAATTCGTGCACCATGGTTTCCTTCACGACCGCCGGCTGGCCCGGAATGTCGAACCCGAGCGCGGCATTGCCGGGCCGGTAGCCGATGCCCGCCAGCCCGAAGCTGCGCTTCGGAACGAAGCCGTAGTAGTAGGTGCGCGACGACGCGTTCTCGAGCAGGTGCAGGTCGTCGAGTTCGTTGAGCAGGCGTGGAAACGCGTCGCTCCACTGCGCGGAAGTCGTGGGCAGCTGGGTCACGACGCGCGACACCATCGGGGCGTGGTCCTCGCGCACCACGCCCGCGACGGGCAATCGGGACAAGAGATAGGCCTCGGGGCGATCGACGACCTGGCCGACCGTGTTGCCGATCTGAATCGGCACTGCAACGAAGCGCACCGTGACGCCGCCGCCGACCCGCGGCGCGACGGTGGACTGTCCGAGCGCCGCAGGCGTCATGCGCGGCGTGATCCGCATCCCGGCGCGCACCAGGCTGGCCGGAATGACCGCCGAGTAGCTGTCGGCCAGGCTGGGGCGGGCCGGCGCAACGGTGGGCAGCGCGCTGCTCGGCGCGGCCAGGGCGAGCTCCTGCAGCAGAGTGCCAGCCGCGTCTTCGATGCGCACCATGCCGGTGGGTTTTTGGCCCGATGCCGAACTGCTGATGACATTGACCTTGACCAGCACGGCGCGATTCGCAACCAGAACGAGGCCGGCATCCTGGCTGGGAAACAGCAGGGCCTGGGCCAATTCAAGGCTCGCCACGGTCAGGTTTCCCTGCGGTGCAGGTGCAGGAGCGGGTGTGGGTGCAGGCGCGGGGGCTGGGGCTGGGGCTGGCGCTGGGGCTGGCGCTGGGGCTGGGGCTGGCGCTGGCGCTGGCGCTGGCGCCGGGGCTGGTGTCGGTGTCGGTGTCGGTGCAGGGACTGGCGCGGGAGCAGGGGCAGGAGCCGGGGCGCGAGCGATCGGCGCCGAGTTGGTGTTCTCGACGTCCCCGCCGCCGCAGGCCGCCACGGTTGTCGCAGCCGCCAGGGCCATCAGTCGAGCCAGGTTTGCTTTCATGGTCTGCTCCGGTGGGTTCGTCGCCGTGCCGTCGAAGCCTGGCGGGCCGATAGGGCCGTCGGTTCACGTCACCGTAGGGCTTGTCGATGTCGATGTATTGCGCGCGCCGTAACGTGTGTATCGGCAACCCTGCGGCGAAGCAGTGGTCACTTCGCACGGCGGCCAGTCGGCTGCGGCGTGGTACGCTGCCTTGCGGCAAGACACTCCGACACAGATCGCACACGCTGCGTACACAACGGCCGCAACGCCACAAGGTGGCGCGATGCCGCGTCAGCCTGGCGACGAAGCGACCGTGACGCACCGCACACTCGCCTGTGCAAGCGCCGCCATGGCCGGGTGGCGCGGGATGAGAATGGCGCCCCGCAGCGCTTGCGCCGTCAATGCAAGTCGCGCCCCTTGTCCGACCCGGGAGTCCGTATGAAGAAGCTCGCGCTGATCTCTGTTCTGTCCGCCACCTGTGGCCTGGCCCTGGCTGCCAAACCTTGCGAGGAACTCAAGACCGAGATCGCCGCAAAGATCGACGCCAACAAGGTGACGAACTACACGCTCGAGATCGTGGAGTCCGACAAGGCCGGCGACGCGAAGGTGGTCGGCAGCTGCGAAGGCGGCACGAAGAAGATCGTCTACACCCGCAAGTGAACGACGCTGCGGCGCGCCCGCAGCGCCGGTGACGCGGCGCACCGCAGGGCGCCAGCGTGTGGCGCCTGCTGGCGGTACCGGCCCGGCGCTGCCATTCGCGGTGCAGCGCTGCGCACCAGGCCTCCTGCGGCGGTCGTTTGCCCTACAGTCGGGGCCAGCCGAGGGCGTGCAAGGCTTGAGCCAACCGGCTCGACCCGCCCCGCGCTGGAGCCGGACATGAGCACTCTGGATGCATCCGCCCGGGGCGTCTACCTGATCACCGTCACGCCCTTCACCGAGGACGGTTCGCTGGACCTCGCCAGCACCGACCGGATGGTCGACTTCTGCCTGGAACGCGGCGTCACCGGCCTGACAGTGCTGGGCATCATGGGCGAGGCGGGCAAGCTCACCGCCGAGGAGTCGCGCGGCTTCGTCAAACGTGTGCTCGCTCGCGTCGCCGGCCGCGTGCCGGTGGTCGTCGGTGCGTCGGCGGGCGGTTTTGCCGCGATGCGCGAACTCACCGACGGCGTGATGGCGCTCGGTGCTGCCGGCGTGATGGTGGCGCCCGCGCCGACGTTGCGCACCGACGAGCAGATCGTCGGCTACTTCGACATGGTCAACGAGACCCTGGGTCCGCACGTGCCGTGGGTGCTGCAGGACCATCCGGTCGCCACCGGCGTGCAGATGTCCAGCGGCGTGATCCTGCGCATCCTGAAGAACTCGCCGACGTGCGTGATGCTCAAGCACGAAGACTGCCCCGGGCTGGCCAAGCTCAGCGCGCTGCGCGCCGCGAGCCAGCGCGGCGAGGTGCAGCGTGTGTCGATCCTCACCGGCAACGGCGGCGGCCTGTTCCTGCCGGAGGAACTGTCGCGCGGCGCCGATGGCGCGATGACGGGCTTTGCGTACCCGGAGATGATGGTCGACGTCTGTCGCGCGCACGCCGCCGGCGAGGTGGACGCCGCGCACGACGTGTTCGATGCCTACCTGCCGCTGGCGCGCTATGAACAGCAGCCCGGCATCGGGCTGGCGGTGCGCAAGCACCTGCTGGTGCTGCGCGGTGCGATCGCGAGCGCGAAGGTCCGCAAACCCGGGCCGTCGCTCAGCGCTGCCGACGTGGCCGACATCGCGCGCCTGGTGGCGCGGCAATCGAAGCGGCTCGCCGCATTGCGGTAGGGCTGGCCAAGGTGCCTGCGGCACGGGCTGCCGGGGCACGCGGAACCGGGCGCCGGCGCGCCGTATGCTGCGGGTCTCGCCCGACTCACTCGCTGCCGCAGCGAAACCGCCATGAACACCGACATCCCGATGACGCTCGCCCCTGCCGCGATTGAAACGCTGGGCCAGGTCACCACCGCCACGCTGACGACGATCCTGCTGAAAAAAGGCCTGCGCAATGTCTGGCTGCGCGGAACCAAGCCGCTGCGCCCCGGCCAGCCACGCACGGTGGGGCGCGCCTTCACGTTGCGCTTCGTGCCGGCGCGCGAAGACCTGGCCACGCCCGAAAGCTGGGCTTCGCCGATCTCGACGCGCGCGGCGATCGAGGCCATGCCGCCGGGCTGCATCGCGGTGGTCGATGCGATGGGTGTCACCGACGCCGGCATCTTCGGCGACATCCTGTGCGCCCGCATGGCCAGGCGCGACGTGGCCGCGCTCGTGACCGACGGCGTCGTGCGCGATCTGGCCGGGGTGCTCGCCACCGGGCTGCCCGTGTGGTGCAACGGTGCGGCGGCACCCCCGTCGGTCGCCGGGCTCACCTTCGTCGCCTGGCAGCAACCCATCGCTTGCGGCGGCGTCGCGGTGTTTCCCGGCGACGTCGTGGTGGCCGACGACGATGGCGCGGTGCTGATTCCCGCCGCGCTGCTCGACGAACTGCTCGTGCTCGCGCCCGAGCAGGAGCTGCTCGAGGCCTGGATCATGGGCGAGGTGGAGCAGGGCGCGGCATTGCCGGGCCTGTACCCACCGAACGCGCAGAACAAGGCGCGCTACGAAGCTGCGACGGCGCGCAAGCCGAAGTGACGCTGCATCCGTGGCGGGGCCGTGGAAGCCCAGGCACGGCGCCTGTGCGAGGCTGCTGCAGCGTCGGGCCGGACCCGCACCGGGTGGCGCGGTGTCACCACGTGCGCACGCGCCCCGTGTCGAGGTGCACGAAATCCGAGCGCGCATAGAAACCGACGCCGCCCACCTTCATGGCCAGTGCAGCGGCATGCAGCCGCGTCAAGGCCAGGCCCGGCGCGCGGATGTCGATCGCGCGCCCTGTCAAGTGCAGGCTGTCGCGCGCCACGCCGTTGCTGGCCGCTGCCAGCCTGGCATTCGTGGCGGGTGACCGGTAGCCCGAGATGACGTGGAACGGCGCCGACAGTTCGAGCGCGTTGCGCAACGCGAGCAGCTGGTCGATCACGCCCGCGTCGATGCAGTGGGTTGCATCGTTGCGGTGGTCACGCAGCAGGTGATCGATGTGCGGCAGCGCGTCGGCCACCGGCACGCCGTCGGCGCGCACGACCAGGTCGAGCCGTTCGCCGGTGTGGGTGTTGAGCAGCGCCAGCCTTTGCGCGGCGGGGTTGCGAGACGCTACCGCGTGCGCTGTGGCAGGCCGCAGCGTCACCAGCGTGGCGGCCGCACCGGCGTGAACAAACAAGGCTCGACGTGTCACCATTCCCATGCTGCGCTGCGCTGAACAAGCGCACAGCATGCCATGGATCACTCGGGGCCGGAATCGACGATTGCGGCCCGGCCATCCCTGTCGTGCAACATGACCGCCACCAGCAGCCAGTCGATGCGCTGCGCCAGGCCGGCTGCTGCGGCGCGCTCGCGCAGCTGCGTCAATGTGGTTCGGTCGCGCCGATAGGCGTCCGGGTTGGCCTCGAACCAGATCCGCCCGTCTTCGGCGCGCATCAGCATCACCGGTGCGTAGACGATGCGCCCCGGTTCGCCGACGCCGACATCGTCGTACAACGCGGCCGCGTCGTCCGGATGCAAGCGGATGCAGCCGTGCGAGCGAAGCCCGTAGATGCTGGTCGGCGCATTCGTGCCGTGGATGCCGATGCCCGCCAGGTTCAGCCCGATCCAGTGGCGCCCGAGCGGATTGTCCGGGCCGGGGGGCACCGATGTCAGCACCGGCTTGCCCTCGGCGCGCATTTCAGCCTGGATCGACGGTGGCACGATCCAGGTCTTGTCGATCTGCCGATTCATCACATGGAATTCACCCGTCGGCGTCGGCCACGAGGGTCGGCCCAAGGCGACCGGGTAGGCGGCGGCGATCCGGCCTGAGCGCAGCCTGAACAGCATGCGCTGGGGTACGTTGATGACAATGCCGTCGCTCAGGTCTTGCGTCAGGTCCAGCGGCAACAGGTGATGGCTGGCAATCTTCAGAATCTGTTCGGGCGCCAGTGCAGCGCCGGACTGCAACGCGTTGTCGCGTGCGATGACTGCGGCGGGCACGCCGAAGCGTGCCGCCAGCGCCGCCAGGCTGTCGCCTCTTTGCACCTCGTGGTCCAAGACCACGCTGGACACACCGTCGATGGGCAGCGGCTGGGCATGCGGCGGCAGCGCGAGGCAGGCCGCAGTCAGCAACATCACTGCCCGCAGTCGGAGCGCGCGCGTCTTCGCAACAAGGATGAACAGGAATGCCATTGACCGCCCCGTGGGTGCCGCTCCCGCGCCGAGAGTGGCGTCATGGCGCGGCTTGCCGGGGCCGCTCAGGTTTGCCGGCTTGCAGCAGCGGGAGCGCCTTGACGCGATCATGGGGGCGTTCAATGCAGGCGCGTTGACCCTCCTCAAGGCAATGGCATCAAGCCGGCGGAAACTGCCCGCCACGGGGTGCTGCGCAAGAATGTTTGCGAGGAGTGGATACGATGCAATCAGAATCGGTATTGATTGGCCCCCTGGAGTTGCCGGGCTCGATGACATTGCCGTCGGCAGCTCGAGGAGTCGTGGTGTTCGCGCATGGCAGTGGCAGCAGCCGCAACAGCCCGCGCAATCGAGCGGTCGCGCAGACCTTGCAGCGGCGCCGGATCGCAACCTTGCTGTTCGATCTGCTGACGGAGGCGGAGGCCGTCGACCGCGAGAACGTGTTCGACATCGAGCTGTTGGCGCAGCGTCTCGTCCAGGCGTTGGACTGGTGGCGCAGCACCGACGCCGTGCGAGCGCTGCCGCTGGGCCTGTTCGGCGCGAGCACCGGCGCTGCTGCAGCGCTGGTGGCGAGCGCCGAGCGGCCGGGCGAAGTGGCGGCACTCGTGGCGCGCGGTGGCCGGCCCGACCTGGCCGGTGCATCGCTCGGCGACGTGCGCGCGCCGACGCTGCTGATTGTCGGCGCCGCCGACACCGAAGTGCTGCAGCTGAATCGATTCGCGTATGCGAGGCTGAAGTGCGAGAAGCGGCTCGAGATCGTGCCGCGCGCCACCCATCTGTTCGCCGAGGCCGGTGCCCTCGAGGCGGTGGCCGAGTTGGCGTGCGACTGGTTCGCTGCGCATTTCGGCGGCCCCGGCGTGCCCGATGCCTGAGCGAACCGCGCGACCGCGCCCACCGACGAGGGTTGAACTCACGCTGGCGCAGCAGGCGGACGTTGTCGCGCAGCTGGCCCAGCAGCTCGGCGCGGCGCAGGCCGCTGGCGCCGTCGAACGCATCGAGACGCACATTTCGTTCGTGCTGATCGCCGGCGCGTTTGCGTACAAGATCAAGAAGGCCGTGAACCTCGGATTCCTCGATTTCACGACGCTGGCACGCCGGCGCCACTTCTGCGAAGAAGAATTGCGCCTGAACCGAAGGCTCGCACCGGCGCTCTACATCGGCCTGGTTCCCGTCACGCTGCAGGGGGGCCGCGCCGAACTCGGCGGCGACGGCACCCTCATCGACTATGCGGTGAAGATGCTCGCCTTCCCGCAGGACGAGTTGTGGGACAGACTGGTGCGGCACGGCGGCCTGCAGGCTCGCCACATCGACCAGCTTGCCGATCGCCTGGCGGCGTTTCACCGTGACGCCGCGGTGTGCCGCGACGGCGCGCCGTTCGGCAAACCGGCGCAGGTTCGCGCGCCGATGGTCGAGACGCTCGACGCGCTGGAGCGCTTGCTCGGTGACGCCGCCGACCTGTCCGCCCTGGACAACCTGCGGGTCTGGGAAGCGCAGGCGTTCCGGGCCGCCGAGGCCGCCTTCAGCGAGCGGCGCGCGCGCGGGCAGGTGCGCGAATGCCACGGTGACCTGCACCTCGGCAACGTGGCGCAGGTCGACGGCGAGGCGACCCTGTTCGACTGCCTAGAGTTCGACGCCGGCCTGCGCTGGACCGATGTGATGAGCGATGTCGCCTTCCTGGCGATGGACCTGCACCACCACGGGCGCCCCGAACTCGCGCACCGGTTCGTGAATGCCTACCTCGAGCGCAGCGGCGACTACGACGGTGCGCGCGTGCTGCGCTACCACCTTGTATACCGTGCGCTGGTGCGGGCGAAAGTGGCTGCCCTGCGCGCCGCGCAGACGCCGGCGCCGGACCCGGGGGGCAGCTCCGACGGCGAATCCGGCGTGGCCAGGCTGGTCGGCGGAGGCGTTTCGCACGCGGCCCGGTGCCTGCTCGGGTTGGCGCTGGCGTTGAGCCGGCCGAAACCGGCTGTGCTGCTGGTGACGCATGGCTTTTCCGGCAGCGGCAAGACGACCGGGTCGGCCCGGCTGCTCGAGGTGATCGGCGCGATCCGGGTCCGCTCCGACGTCGAACGCAAGCGCCTGGCCGGCCTGCCCGAGCGGGCGCGCAGCGGCTCACGGCTGCAGGCGGGTCTCTATTCAAGCGATCGCACCCGCGCCACCCAGGAGCGCCTGCGAAACGCCGCGAAATGCGCGCTGGAGGGGCGCTTCAACGTGATCCTGGATGCCACCTTCCTGCAACGTGATCAGCGCGACCAGGTGCGTGACCTGGCGCGCATGCTGCATGTGCGCTTTGTGATCCTCGATTTCCAGGGCAGCGAGGACACGCTGCGCGAGCGTGTGCTGGCGCGCCAGCGCTCGGGCGATGACGCGTCGGAAGCCGACCTCGCGGTGCTCGACGACCAGATCGCCAATGATCAACCCCTGGCTGACGACGAACAGGGCGAGGTGTTCGATGTGGGCGCGCAACCGCAACCCGGTGTCGATGCAGTTGTCGATGCCGGCGCTCGTTTGAGCGCCTGGCTCGATCTGCCGCCCCGGATCCAGGCCTGAAAAGGTGGCTGCTCGCTGACTCGCGCTGGTGGCGTGCTGAATGCGGCATTGCCGCAGCCTCGCGCATCGGGATCGGCGATGCAGCGACTGCTTGCGTCTTGTCAAGGCGTACCGCGCCCGGCTGTCGATGATCGGGCCTGGACCATTGCCACACTTCCATCCAGGACCTCGCCATGCCCCAAGCCTTGACCGCCAGCGACCTGTGCACGCGCGCCACCGTCTTCGCCCCCAGGGCGATGGCGATCGACGAGGCCGCGCGCCTGATGCGCGAGCAGCATGTGGGCTGCCTGGTGGTGATCGACGACATGAAAGTCGGGCGGGTGCCGGTGGGCATGCTGACCGATCGCGACATCGTCACTGCGATCGTCGCCAAGGGCCTGGACCCACGCCGCCTGCACGTCGAGGACGTGATGAGTGCCGAGCCGGCGGTCGCACACGCGGACGACTCGGTGCTCGACGTGCTCGCTGCGATGCGGCGCAAGGGCGTGCGGCGCCTGCCGGTGGTCGACGCCCAGGGTGTGCTGCTGGGCGTGCTGGCGCTCGACGACGTGCTCGAAGTGGTTGCCGAACAACTCAACGCCGTCGTGCAGGCAATCTCCAGTGGCCGGCCGCGGGAACAACGCGCGCGGGTCGACTAGCGCCGCGCGCCGCTTACGATCGGCGATGTCGTGCTGTCGTCGCTGCTCGCGTCCCCGGGCTCCAGAAAGCGCTGCAGCGCCGGCACCGATGTCTTGCGCAGCGTGGCCTTCGCCATCGACACCAGGCGCTGCGCGGCGTCGGGCGTGGTCACGTCGATGCCCAGGCCGCCCTGCGGCGGCCAATCAGCGTCGAGCCACAGGTAGCGCTCGCCGAGGCGGTCTTCCAGTATCGCCTGCACGTGCTGCTGCTGCACCGAAATCAGGGTCAGGATGAGCCGTCCCTCCGACAGCCAGCCGACTGCGCCAGCGTCGTCGGCAACGCCTTCGGCGGGCCGGTAGGACGCGGTCGCGGTGCCGATCGACAGCATGTGCAGGCGCGACAGATCGGCGCCGATGAAATGCTCCAGCTCGTGCAGCGCCACCTGATCGGGGGCCACCGCGAACAGGCCACCATCGGCATACAGCCGCGCGCCGATGCGCGCCGCCGGAAAGTACGCCGGCGCGGCGCAGGCTGCCATCGCCACGTCGACGGCGCGCAACTCACCATCGCCCAGGGAACCCTGCGCGTGCGGCGTCCCGTTGTGTCAGGCGTCGTGCAGCGAGCCCGGTGCGCCACATGCGCTGCGAGGCCGCCTTGAGCAGCGAGCATGTGGCAAGCTGCGGCGCATCAACTTGACATCGCGCAACGCTTCGGCAGGAGTCTGAATGAAGCTTGAGACACAAGCCGGCGGGCAAAACATCGATGTGTGCAATGGCGACGCGGACGGCCTGTGCGCGGTGCTGCAATGGCGCCTGCACCACCCCGCCCCGGCCACCTTGGTGACCGGCATGAAGCGCGAGATCGAATTGCTCGAACGCGTGCACGCCGGGCCCGGCGACGAATTGCTGGTGTGTGACATTTCGATGGCGCGCAACCGGCCGGCCCTGTTGCGTCTGCTCGCCCAGGGCGCCCATGTGCGTTACTTCGACCATCACGCCGTGGCCGATGTGCCGGTCCACCCGAACCTCGAACCGCACATCGAACTCGGCGCGGGCGTCTGCACGAGCCTGCTGATGGACCGCCACCTCGGTGGCGCGTACAGTTCCTGGGCGCTGGTCGGCGCCTATGGTGACAACCTGGGCGAAACCGCCGACGCGCTGGCCGACAACGCCGGGCTGGGCCGCGAGCAGCGGGCGCGCCTGCGCCGGCTCGGCGAGGCCATCAACTACAACGCCTATGGCGAAGACGAAGCCGATGTCCACATCGCGCCGGCACGCCTGTACGCGATCATGGCGCGCTATTGCGACCCGCTCGAACTGCTCGCGCGCGAGCCCTTCGCTGCAGAGCTCGACGCGCTGCGGCGTGCCGACCTCGAGCAGGCGCTGGCGCTGTCGCCGCACTGGCAGGACGATCGCGGCAGCGTGCACCTGCTGCCCGACGCGCCGTGGAGCCGGCGCGTCAGCGGCAGCCTGGCGAACCAGCTCGCGCGCCTGCAGCCGACCCGCTCGCATGCGGTGCTCAAGCCGCTGCGCGGCGGCGGCTATCTGGTCAGCGTGCGTGCACCGCGCGTTGCCGCGGGCGGGGCGAACGAGTTGTGCAGCCGTTTCGGCGGTGCCGGCCGCGCGGCGGCGGCGGGCATCGATCGATTGCCGGCTGCGGAACTGGAGCAGTTCATTCGGGAATTCGCCGGCGCCCGCTGGGAAGCACACTGACAGCGCAGGTCGGGTCGGCCTGCGGCGACCTGCAAGTGGCCGAAGGCCCGAGGGGTCTTGTGCGCGGCGTTGCGTCGCACCCGCACTCGTGCTCCTCCTGTACCGGGCGTTGTGCGCAAGCATCGGCCAGCAGGCCAAGGTGATGCGCGTCAATGCGATGCGGCGCGCCGGGGTCTAGGCTTGTGCGCATGTCGACGCCCGTGCATCAACCCAGGAGATGATTGCCATGACCACCCGATTCGTTCCCATGCCCGCCACCGGCCTGCTGACCACGGTCGCGCTCACACTCGGTGCCGGGTCGGCCTTTGCGGCTGGATTCCAGATCAACGAGAGTTCCGCTTCCGGCCTGGGCACCGCTTTTGCCGGCGGCGCGGCGGTCGCCGAGGACGCCAGCACGATGTGGTCCAACGTCGCCGGCATGTCGCGGATCCGAGAGCGCCAGGTGGTGGGCGCCATCCACCTCATCAAGCCGTCGATCAAGTTCAGGAACGAGAACTCGGTGGCGGCGACGGGGCAGCCACTGGGCGGTGACGGCGGGGACGCCGGCGGCGTGAACGTCGTGCCGAATCTCTACTTCGTCGCGCCCCTCGGGCCGGAGTGGTCGGTGGGGCTGGGCCTGAATTCGCCGTTCGGCCTGGTCACGGAATACAGCGACGACTGGATTGGCCGCTTCCAAGCGATCAAGTCGAGCATCAAGACGATCAACGTCAACCCGGGGGTGGCGTGGAGACCGATGCCGCGTGTCGGAGTCGGGATCGGATTGAACTACCAGCGCATCGAGGCCGAGTTCAGCAACAAGGTCCCGCCTGCGGCCATCTCCGGGCTGGACGCCACCGCGGTGGTCGAAGGCACCGACAGCGCCTGGGGGTGGAACGCCGGGGTTCTGTGGGAACTCGACGACAAGACGCGCGCCGGTGCGCACTACCGGTCGAGCATCGACTACCGCATCACCGGTACAGCCAAGTTCTCGCATCCCGCCGTGGCCGCCACGCAGAACACGGGCATCCGCTCGGAGGTCAAGCTTCCCGCGATCCTCAACCTGTCGTACTTCGCAACGCTGAACGACCGCTGGGACGTGCTGGCCGACGCACAGTGGACGCAGTGGTCGACGATCCAGACGCTGAGCTTCG
>JANNKS010000537.1:0-11437 GCA_031396425.1 Rhizobacter sp.
CCTTGTTCACTGCCGAGCGATTCATGCTAGTGACTCGGGGCTGGATCCCGGCTTTCGCCGGGATGTCGGATGCTGCGCTGCCCGGCACCTGCGGCAAGCCCGATCTCGGCATCGTCCAGATAGCACCCCGGGTCCTCGGCCCAGGCGTTGCCGGTGACCTGCTGAGCGCGCACGCGCGTGTTGCCGGCGCAGATATCGAAATGCACGCATTTCGCGCAGCGCCCCTGCACCGGCCGCGGATGCGCCTTCAGGCCGGCCATCAGCGGCTCGGAGGTGTCGCTCCAGATCGCCGAGAACGGCCGCTCGCGCACGTTGCCCAGTGTGTGGTGCCACCACATCGTGTCGGGGTGCACGTTGCCCAGGTTGTCGATGTTGGCGACGTTGACGCCACTCGAATTGCCGCCCCAGGCGACGAGATGGGCGCGCACCGCGTCGTGCCACTGCGGGAAACGCCTCTGCACCCACTGCAGCAGGTAAGGCCCGTCGGCGTCGTTGTTGCCGGTCACGTATTCTTCGTCGACGCCCTCCCACGCCGCCTGCCAGGCCCGGTCGAACAGCAGGTCGAGTGCCTCGCGCGTCGCAGCGAACTGGGCGTCCTTGGCGCGGTGGATGTTGCCGCGACCAGCGTAGTTCAGATGCGAGAAGTAGAACTTGTCGACCTGCTCGTCGCGCATCAGCTGCAACAGCGCGGGCAGATCGTGCGCGTTCAGCGCCGTCATCGTGAAGCGCAGGCCGACCTTGACGCCACGTGCGCGCAGCAACTGCACCGCCGCGAGGCTGCGGTCGAACGCGCCGTTCAGGCGGCGGAACTTGTCGTGCGTGGCGGCCAGGCCATCGAGGCTGATGCCGACGTAGTCGAAGCCCGCGGCGGCGACGCGGTCGGCCATCGCGCTGTCGATCAGCGTGCCGTTGGTGGACAGGCCGACATAGAAACGTTGCGCCTTCGCGCGCGCGGCGATCTCGAACAAGTCGGGGCGCAGCAGCGGCTCGCCGCCGGAGAGGATCAGCACCGGGACCTGGAAGGCTTTCAGGTCGTCCATCACGTCGCACACCTCGGCGTGCGTCAGTTCGCCTGCGTAGTCGTGATCGGCCGAGAGCGCATAGCAGTGCTTGCACGTCAGGTTGCAGCGCCGGATCAGGTTCCAGATCACGACCGGGCCTGTCATGGCGCCCCCGGCCGCTGCGCGTCCGCCCCCAAGGCCCGTAGAGGGCCCCTTCGTTGCCCTTGGGGCGGGCCCCGGGCTTGGGGCGGCCCGGCGCTCCGGGGCCCCGGGTTTCGCCCGGCGCGCCGGCGCCATCGTGCCGGTGCGTTCGGCAGCGGCGATGAGACGCATGAATTGAGAAATGCGGAACATGGTTTCAGTCTCCGGAAAGGCGCAGGCCGGTCTTCTTCAGGATCGCGCTCGAATAGAGCACCTCGTCGGCGCGGCACGCGCTGCCGAGCAGCGCGCGCACCTGCAGGCGCTGGGCTTCGACCTCTTCGCGCGAGCGGCCGTGCAGCATCGCGAACAGGTTGTAGGGCCAGCGCGGCAGTTCGCGCGGGCGGCGATAGCAGTGGCTCACGCCGCTCAATGCGCCGACCTGGGCGCCAAGTTCATCGACGCGCGCATCGTCGACATCCCACACCGTCATGCCGTTCGCCACCACCCCGAGCCGGTAGTGGTTCGGCACCGCGCCGATGCGGCGGATCAGCCCGCTGGCCAGCAATTGCCCCAGGCGCTCGCGCACGTGCTCGCCGCTCACGCCGAGCATCGCGCCCACCGCCTCGTAGGGGCGGGGAACGAGCGGCAGGCCGCTCTGCGTGGCGCCGATCAGGCGGCGGTCGAAGTCATCCAGGGCCATGGGCGGCACCTTGGGCCTGCGGAATCGGCAGGCGCAGTTCGACGAAGTATTCGCGCTCCTTCGGGAACGCGTGCACCGGCAGGCCGGTCAGCTCGGTGACCCGGGCGAGCGCGGCCGCGGTCTGCGCGGCCGACTCGCAGGCGAGCACGAACCACATGTTGAAGGCGTGTTCGCGCCGGTAGTTGTGCGCCACTTCGGGCAGCGCGTTGATCTGCTGCGCCACCGCGTCGAAACGTTCGAGTGGCACCTCGAGCGCGGCCAGCACGAACTGGCCACCAGCGCGCTCGATCTGGTAGAGCGGGCCGAAGCGCGTCAGCACGCCCTGCGACAACATGCGGCGCAGCCGCTCGAGCACTTCGTCTTCGTCCATGCCGAGTTCCGCGCCGACCGCCGCGAACGGGTGGTCGCTGAGCGGCAGATCGCCATGCAGGCGCTCGATCAACCGCGCATCGCGCGGATGCAGGCCGAGCGTCGATTCAGGCGGCGTCACGCTGCTCCCTTTCGGCGGGTGCGCGGAAGTAGCTGGCACCGCCCTGCTTGAAGCGCCGCCGGCTGAACAGCACGGCGCGCGGGTGCTCGGCCAGCTCACAACGGTCGATCGCGAGGCGGATCGCCGCCTGCACCGCCACCCGGTCACGGCCGTGCACCATGCAGTACAGGTTGTAGGGCCAGCCCTCGGCGCGTTCGCGCCGGTACGCCAGCGTCACGCCGTGTTGCGCGGCGAGCTCGGTGCCGCAGCGGTCGACGCATTCGTCGGGCACGTCGAACACCGTCATCGCGTTGTGGGTATAGCCGGCCTCGTGGTGGCGCACGATCGCGCCGAAACGCCGCAGCGTGCCTTGATCCAACCACCTGGCCAGCGTCGCCAGCACCTGCTGAGCCGGCTGGTGCAACGCCCGGCCCCAGGCGTCGTAGGGCCTCTCGACCAGCGGCAGGCCGCCTTCGAGCAGCGCGGCCAGCGGCGCGTCGGCAGCGTCCACCGGCACGATGGATCGTGCTGCGGAGCGGCCGCGCGGCGCAAGCTCGTCACGCAGATCGAAACCCAGGTCGATGCGGTACGCGCGCCGCATGCGCAGGCGCAGCGCACGGCAGCCGGTCTGTGCCTCGAGCGCGTCGACCGCACGGCCCACCGCCGCGGCGTCGCGGCCGGTGATCACGAACCACAGGTTGTGGTGGTGCTCGCGCTCGTAGTTGTGGTTCACGCCCGGATGCGCGGACACGCAGGCGGCCACCGCCTCGAGCCGCTGCGCCGGCACTGAAAACGCGCACAGCAGCGCCGCCCCGCCGGCACCCGCACCCCAGGCACCGCCGATGCGGCTGATCGCGCCATCGCGCAGCAGTTGCCGATAGCCGGCGATCACCGCGCCCTCCTCGGCAGCACAGCGCTCACCGATCGCGGCAAACGGTTCGGCGACGAGCGGAAAGTCGCGCTGCCAGTCGTTCAGCAGCGCGAAGCGCAGATCGGTGCGCACGGCGGCGTCGATGTTGACCGCGCCCACGCTAGAACCCCATCCGCGCCGCGCGGCTGGTGAAGAACACGCCGCTGGGCGAATCGATCTCGAGCATCGCGAGCGTCTCGAAGCGCCGCGTGTCGATCACCGAGACGCGGTTCGCGTCGCGCGAGCTGATCCACACCGCCTCGCCGCGCGGCGTGAACTCCATGTGCAGCACCGCCTTGCCTGGCGACAACGTGCGCACGATGCGGCGCGACTGCGTGTCGATGACCTGCACGCGGTCGTAGTCGGGCACCGCGAAGTTGACCCAGACCTGGCGCCCATCGGGCTGCGCCATCACGAACACGGGTTGGCCGGCAACGGCGATGCGGCCCACTTCCTGCCACGTCGCGGTGTCGACCACCAGCACCTCGTGGCGGCCGATCGCGGGCAGGTACGCATGCCGCCCGGCGACCGCCCAACCGCGCAGGTGCGGCATCTTGTAGACCGGCAACGCCTGCTCGCCGCGGCCATAGCCGGCGAGAATGCGGCGCGCTTTCGGCGCCTCGTCCCACAGGTCCACCAGCGCGAGGCCGTCTTCGCCGAACAGCCCGGCGATGTAATAACGGCCATCGGGCGTGACCAGCGCGTCGTAGGGTTGGCGGCCCACGTCGGGCAGTTTAGTGATGACGGGCCGGGTGGCGTCGGACAGGTCGGCGATCCAGATCGCGTTGGCGTCGAACAGGCTGAATGCGAAACGCTGACCCGGCAGGTCGACCAGGCCGACCACGCGCGACAGCCGCGGCGCCTCGCCCAACGCTTCGAAACGCGCCGGGATGTCGGCCACCAGCGCCAGCGTGCGCGCGTCGAACACCTTCACGCCGCCGGGGGCGTAGTTCTGTGCCGCCACCAGCGTGCCGTCGGCCGAGATCGCGCCGCCGATCGAGTTGCCCGCCTGCATCACGCGCGCCTCGATGCGGCGTGCGAGCAGGTTCACTTTCGTCAGGCCCCCGTCACGGCCGAACACATACGCGCTGGCGCCGTCGCGCGAGAACACCACCGAGGCGTGCGACAGGTCGCCCAGACCGGGAATTTCGGCGAGCAGCGTGCGCGAGCTGGTGTTGACCAGCGCCAGCGTGCCGCGTGCGCGCTCGATGATCACGCCGAGGTCGCCCGTTCCGGTGCCCGGAACGGCAGGCGCGACCGCACAACCACCGAGCAAAGCCATGGCGGGCGCCGCGCCGATCAGCGCGAGCAGGCGGCGCCGCTTCATGGTTGCGCCCTTCGTTCTTCCGGAAAACCGCGCATCAGCTGTTCGGCGATCCACCACGATTCGGCTTCGCTGAGCATCGCCCGCCAGGGCGGCATCGGCGTGCCGGGCCGGCCCTGGAAGATGGTGGCAGCGAGACCCTCGAGCGGCTTGTCGGCCAGCGCCTCGCGCGTCAGCGCCGGGCCCAGGCCACCGGTCAGCTGCATGCCGTGGCACGAGCCGCAGTCTTGCCTGACCATGCGGATCAGCGCCGGCTCACGATCGGCGCGCACGCTGGGCGGCCCGCGCGACCCGCGATCGTCCTGCGCGACCGCCTGCGCCGCACCCAGGCCCAAAACGCCGGCGACAAAGCAAAGCTTCGCCAAGACCGGCAGGGAAACTCGGTTCAAAGTCGATGGCCGGTGGGAAGGCATGGAGATTGGGAAACGCGCAGCAGACAACGCATCGTCCTTCGGCACGGGGTGGCCGTCCTTGACTTGGTTCAAGGACCGTGACCGCCTTGCCCGCACCGCACCCGAGCCCGGCCACCCGTGATTCAGCCCGACAGCTCGGGTCACGAAGTGATACGTACTCCACCGCAATCGAACAATTCTCCGGCAGGTTGGGCGACGCATCCCACGTAGATTCCGCTGGGATCGATCGCGTGCCTGAGGAGCGTCACTGAGGAGCGTCACACCAGTTCGACCGCCTCTGCCGCGATTCCCTGTTCCCTGGACCCTGTTGAGAGACCCTGCACATGAGCACTGACGTCCTCGAACGCACTCCCACGCTGCCGATGAAGCGCGCCGCCGGCCCTGCCGAACAGACGACCGACCCTCGCTTGCCGCCGGGCGGGTCGCCAGCGTCACGACCGTTGACACCCGAAGACCTGGAGCGCACCCGTCAACTGCTGTTGCGCAATATCGGGCCGATTGCCAAGGTGGTGATCGAACGCGCCGCCGTCGACGCGGTGACGCTCCCGGAATTTCTGGCGCGCGTGGCAAGCAGCCTCTTGATTGAGACAGCGCGCACTCGCTTCGTGCGTGAAGTCGGTGCGGCGTTCGGCGGCAGTGCCGCCGGCGAGGAGCTGGCCGCAACATCGTGACCGTGAGTTGCGTTGCGCTTCGGTGCCATCGAAGACGGTTGGCCGATGTTCGCAACGTGAACCGAGCGGCCCGCCGGCAAGATTGCGAGTCGGCAAGGAGAACATGAAGGACCTTGGCGCCAAACGCGAGCGCGCTCGGCCTCAGTCGTCGTCGTGGTCGAATCGGCTCTTGTCACACCGAAGACCAAATTCGCCGCACACGGCGCTCTTTGCGATCTTCGCGCTCCACCGGGAGGAACGCTCCATTGTCGTGCGCCAGTGCAGGCCGCCCCACACACGTGCGTCCGCGTTGTCGTCGTTGATCTTGTCGAGCGAGTCGTAGCGCGCGCTCGTTGCCACGGGCCACCCGGCCACCTGGGCGCCGGTGCTGGTGAGTGTGACCGGAAAGTCGCCGAACAGGAGTTCGAGCGCCTTGGTGGCCGAGCCCGAATAGCAGCCGTGACCGGCGGGGTACTCCGGGTGGTTCGCACGGACTGTGGGCGTCCACGCGGGTTCTGAATGCGTGCGGGGTTGTCCGTCTTGGTCGGCACGCTGGATTGCCTGCCAAGGCCGCCAGAAATTGTGTGCGTACTTCGACTCGAAGCACGCAAGCATGGCATCGCCGGTCGCGACCGCGAATGCGGCCAGTGCCCGCGCGGCCTCGAACTCGTCGAGCCCGCGCGACGCCACGATGTCACGCACGTTGCGCGACCACAGCGTAAAGCCGCTCTCGGTCCAGAACTGAACGACATGGGTCATCGCGGGCGTACGGCTCGTGCTGGTCAGCGGGCCGTAGGCCTTCGTCTCCTCGAAGTCGCGTCTGTACGTGCCGCTCGTGAGGCTTGGCGGTGCCTTGATCCGCCGCGCGTCGGGCGACGACGCAGTCAACGGCGTCGTGAACGCCATGGCGTGGTCGTTCGCCCCGGCCGTGGCATACGGCGTGGCCGCCAGGACCGATTGCCAGACGCCGGGATTCGCCGCCGGGTTCGAATACGCGGCGGTGTTGTAGAAATTGTCTTTCGAACGTGAGGCAAGCACGGCTTGCGCCGTCGCCTCGCCCACCGCCATCCCGTCGGTTCTGGCCTGGCCGTCTGGAATCGCGGCGATGTAAGCGTCGTAAGCGTTGCGGTAGTTCGAGCGCGCCGTCTGGTTGTTGTTGACCCGCTCGTAGCCGACGCGGAACGCCGCGGTGGCGATCGCGGCGTTCAAGTCTGCACCGGTCGGTGCAACGATGTCGGCGATGAACGGTCTGGCGGGCGGCTTGGTCTTCGAACCGGCACCGCGAACCGCGACAGTCGCGTCGTAGACGGCAACCTGGATCAGGGCCATCGTATAGGCCTGCGCGGCGTTGCCACGGCCCGTGAACGAGGCGACCAATGTCTGCGCATGGGCATGCCACTGGGTTGCCGAGCCCTGTTGCGCCAGGGCCGCCGGGGCTGGGAGGAACAGCGCTGCCGAGAGCGCCGCTATTGTCGTCACAATGGGATTCTTCATGGGGGTTCCTCTTTCAGTGGGGGTTTCGCAAACTTCACTCGCACGGATGGCACGGGGATGCGGGTGACTGACGATGGCCCCCCGGTGGCTGGAAGTCCCCACGAAACGGTGAAGTTCCGGTGAACAAACCATGGCACCGACGTGAACACGCGCGATGAATCGACCATCGAGCCTGCGCCCGCCGCACTGCAGGTGGGCGAATGGGTGGTTGCGCCGAAACTGAACCAGATCAGCCGTGCCGGCGAGTGCGTTCGCCTGGAGCCGAGGGCGATCGAGCTCCTGGTCTTTCTGACGCAGCGCGCGGGCGAAGTCGTCAGTCGTGAGGAACTGCTCAGCGCGCTGTGGCCGGGGGTCATCGTCGGCGACAACGCCTTGACGCAGGTGATCACCAAGCTGCGCAAGGCGTTGGGCGATACCGCACGCCAGCCGACCTACATCGAGGCGATCTCCAAGCGCGGCTATCGACTGGTCGCGGCGGTCGAACGGCTGGACCGCCCGGTGCACCGACAGCCACCGGCCCAGGCCCCCGGTCTCGGTGAAGCCCGCCCCGCATGGCGGCGCGGGGTCATCGCCGGCGCGCTGGCAGCGCTGGCGGCGCTGGCCGTCGCTGCCGCGGTCTGGTTTGTCCAGCGGCCGACCGGCGGCGATGTGTCGTCCGCACTGGCGCACCTGCCGTCATCACCTCGAGCCGCGAGGCTGCCAACGGTGATTGTGCGTCCGATCGAAGCGATCGGCGAGGATCTGGACAAGCTGACAGCGCGCGGTCTGACGGCGGATCTGGTCAGTGATCTGTCGAAGGTGTCCGGGCTGTGGGTGATCGCCGAAGACCGACCGGCCGGTGCGGCGCCGCGCGAGGGTGCCAACGCGGCCGCCACTGGCGCCGGCCGATATGCCCTGGCCGGGACGCTGCAGTCCGACGGCATGGCGCTGCGTTTGCACGTTCGACTTGTCGACGTCGACGCGGGGCGAGAACTCTGGTCGCAGCGGTTCGAGCGCGAGGTGCGCGACCTGTTCGCGGTGCAGGACGAACTGGTGCGCAGCATCCTCGAGCAATTGCCGGTCAGGGTCAGCCAGGCGGAAATGGCGAGTCTGGCCCGACGTTACACGCGCAACCTCGCCGCCTATGAACACTTCCTGCGCGGCCAGGCCGCGGTGCAGGTGCGCAGCCGCGAGCAGAACGACCTCGCGCGCCAGTGGTACTGGAAGGCGATCGAACTCGACCCGGCGTTTTCGCGTGCTTACGCCGGGCTGGCAATGACCTATGCGCTGGCCTACCAGATGGGGTGGGGCGACGAAGCCGCGCTCGGCCGGGCGGTCGAGTTCGCCGCAACCGCGGAACAGATGAACCCGGGCCTGCCGGACGCGCACTGGGTGCTCGGCTTCGTCGAGACGCAACGGCGCCGGCATGCCGACGCGATCACGCACTTGCAGCGCGCCTCGCGCCTGAACCCGTCCTACGCTGACGCCTACGCCCTGATGGGTGGCATCAAGACGTATATCGGCCAGCCGGCCGAAGGCGTATCGCTGCTGCGCACTGCGATGCGGCTGAATCCTGACGCGGGTTCACTGTACTTTCTGTTGCTCGGCCGTGCCCTGTACTTTCTCGGGGACCTCGAGCAGGCGCGGGTCAACCTCGAGCAGGCGCTGTCGCGCAATTCGGACAACGTCGAGGCGCGTGTCTATCTCGCGGCGGTACTGGGCCAGCTCGGCGATCGCGAAGGCGCGGCGTGGCAGGCCGACGAAATCCGGGTTGTCGAGCCGACATTCAGCGCGAACCGCTGGCTGGCGACCTATCCAATGACCGACAAGCGACAGAAAGACCGTCTGGCGCAGGCCCTGGTGCCGCTCGGGCTGTAGGCGGCTTCTACGCCGGCTGTGAAGTTCTCGGTTGCTTCATGGTGGGGTCTCACGTTGACTGAGCGAGGCGTTGCGGCCGGGCTAGGCGGGTTTCGAGATCTCCGAAAGCGCCTGCGCTGCCGGCTGAAGTTCTGAACTCTCGACCGCAAAGTCGCCCAGCGCCACGATGCCGACCAACCGCTTGTCGCGGTCCACGACCGGCAGACGTCTCACCTGACGTTCGCTCATGATCCTGGCCGCTTGTTCGACCGATTCGTCCTCGTAAACCCACGCGATGCCTTCGGTCATCACTTCCCGAACTCTGGTGCCGGCATCCTTGCCCTCGGCGACGGCGCGAACCGCGATGTCGCGATCAGAGATCGTGCCTATCATGCGATCGTCTTCTCCAACCGGCATCATTCCAAAGTCCCCATCACGCATCTTTCTGGCGGCATCCTTGATGCTCATCTCGGGGCTGATCACCTTGACGTCGCGACTCATCAGGTCTTTCAACTGTTGCATGTTCATTCTCCTTGAGACAGGGTTGCAGGCTTGAAGGTCATCAGGCGCAGCCGCGCTTTTCGGGCACGCCCAGGTGCACGGCGCAGTGGTGGCAGCAGACATCCCGTCGCTCTTGTCCAGGCCGAGACCGGGGGTGTCCATGCCGCATTGCCGCTGGCCGTTGCTGACACGACTCTCTGCTCCGGGCAGGTCGCTGTCTGTGCGCTGGCGCATGTTCGGTGTGGCCCGATTCCACGCGCTGCTGGATCGAACCGCTGGCAACGCGTTCGAAGCCTCAGACCAGCAATTCCACTGGTGGCGACATCGCAAGACCCTTGGCCCGCTTTGCCAACCGTTTGTCGAATGTCGCGAACCCGGAAGCGCGCGAACTGCGCGCCATGTGCAGCGCGTCGGCAAAATCGAGGCCTTTGTCGAAAGCGTCGACCGCCACCAGGACAGCGTCGCGATCCTCGAGCGTGACGTGCTCGATGCTCACCAGTGCTCGCAGCACTCGGGAAATGTCCTTCGTCGGCAGCTCATAGAACCCACGCAGGACCCACTCCAACTCCAGCAGCACGGTCACCGAGACGAACGAGCGTTCGCAGAGCGCTGCAACGGCGGCAGGCCGCTGCTTGGCCGCCTGCGCATCGTCGGCGTCGTCGACAAAGAACCGGGCCAGGACATTCGTGTCCAGTGCCCTCATGGCTTGCGGCGCCTCGAACGGGTCAGCAGCGACGCCGGGTCGAAGTCCTCCAGGCGACGCGGCACACCGTGCGCGGAGGCCTTCACCATGCCCGCCATACCGGTCAAGTCGGCCGTCGCAACCGCCCTGACGACGCGCAGCTTCAACCCGTCCGATTCTTCGAGCACTTCGATCCTGGCGCCTGCCCCCATGCCGAGCCGGCGCCGCAATGCGGCGGGCAACACGATCTGGCCTTTCGAGGAGACTAGAAGCGTCGACATGTTGCTTCTCAAGGTGGGCGAACAATTGCAATGATAGTTCGGCTTACCAGGTAAGTCAAATGTCAACGGTCACGTGTTGATGGCAGATGGAAGGCATCACGTGCCGTCACCGCTGTGTCAGCCCCGACGTGCCAGCACCAGCTCTTTCAACCCGACCTGGCAGCGATCTCCTTGAATGCCGGGCCGAAGAGGCCCATGCCTCAATACACATCGCGCTGAGTGTTGTGGACGTTGAAGTGGCCGGTCGGCGTGATCAGGCGCGGGTCCTTGATCACGGCCTTCAATTTGAGCGTCTTGTCGTCGACAATGACGAGCGCGCTCTGCTTGGTCTTCGCCGACCACACCGCGAACCACACCTCGTCGCCGGCCTTGTTGTACTCGGGTTGCACCACACGCTTCGCGCCATCGTCGGTGATGCCGGCCCATTCGGCGATCGGCAGCACGGTGTAGCCCTTGTCCAGGTCCTTGATGTCGTACACCGCCACCGACTGCGAGATCTTCGCCTCGGGGTTGAGCGGCGTGTCGACGTACAGGTGCTGCGACTTCGGATGGCTCTTCAGGAACAGCGAGCCGCCGCCCTGCCCCTTGAGCGTCTGCACCACCTTGAACGCCTGGCCCTTGTGGCCCTTCGGGTCGGTGCCGATCAGCGAGACGGTTTCGTCGCCCAGGTGGCCGGTCGCCCACACGGGGCCGAATTTCGAATGGATGAAGTTGGCGCCGCGCCCCGGGTGCGGGATCTTGCCGACCTCGGTGACGGCCGCGAGCCTGCCTTCCTTGGCGTCGATGACCGCGATCTTGTTGCTCTGGTTGGCCGCCACCATGAAGTAGCGCTTGCTCGAATCCCAGCCGCCGTCGTGCAGGAAAGGAGCCGAGCCGATCTCGGTGACCTTCAGCGAATCGAGGTTCGAGTAGTCGACCATCAGGGTCTTGCCGGTTTCCTTGACGTTGACAATGAACTCCGGCTTGAAGTGCGACGCCACGATCGAGGCGACGCGCGGCTCAGGGTGGTACTCCTGCGTGTCCACCGTCATGCCG
>JANNKS010000555.1:0-5771 GCA_031396425.1 Rhizobacter sp.
ACCAACGCCAAGGCCGCGCTCGAAGGCTCGATGCTGCCGATCGGCGCGGTGACCTCGACCAAGGGCGCGATGCTGGCGCTGGTCGTCGAACTGCTGGTCACGGCCGTGATCGGCGCGCAGTTCGGCTTCGAGGCCTCGAGCTTCTTCGTCGACGAAGGCAACCGCCCGCGCATCGGCCAGGCCTTCATCGTCATCGACCCGGGCGCCCTCGCCGGCTCGGCGCAGTACCTCGACCGCATCGAGGTGCTGGTGGCCGAGATGCTGAAGGACGAAGGCGTGCGCCTGCCCGGCGCGCGGCGCGAGGCGCTGCGCCGCAAGGCCGAAGCCGAGGGCATCGAGGTGGCCGACGCGGTGCTGGCTTCGTTGAGGGCGGTGGCATGAGCATCAAACGACGCGACTGGCTGGCCCTGCTGGCCGCGATGCCGGGCTGGTCGATGGCACAGGCCGACTACCCGCGGCCCGGCAGCACGATCCGCTACGTCGTGCCGTTCCCGCCGGGCGGGCTGACCGACGTGATGGCACGCCTTGTCGGCCAGCAGTTGGGCACGCGCTGGGGCGTCACGGTCGTCATCGACAACAAGCCCGGTGGCGGGGGGCAGATCGGCGCTGCCGATGTCGCCAAGGCCGCGGGCGACGGCGGCACGCTGCTCGCCGTCACGCTGACGCACGCCGCCAACGTGACGCTCTTCAAGGGCAAGTCGAGCTTCAACTTCCAGAAAGACCTCAAGCCGGTGGCGCTGCTGGCCGGCAGCCCGATGCTGGTCGTCGTGCCCGCGGCCAGCCCGATCAAGGACTTGAAGGACCTGATCGCCAAGGCCAAGACGAGCAAGCTCAACGGCGGATCGAGCGGCAACGGTACGCCGCCGCACCTGACGCTTGAACTGTTCAACTCGCTCAGCGGCGGCAACATTCAGCATGTGCCGTACAAAGGCGGCGCACCTTCGATGAGCGACCTGATCGGCGGCCAGATCGACATCGTGTTCTCCAACCTGCCGGAAAGCATCGCGCATGTGAAGGGGGGCAAGCTGCGCGCGCTGGCGCTGGCCAGTGCGCAGCGCCACCCGCTGCTGCCCGATGTGCCGACCACCGCCGAAGCCGGAATGGGCCAGCTCACGGTCGAGAACTGGACAGCCGTCATGGTGCCGGCTTCAACGCCGGATGCGATCGTGAACAAGCTCAGCGCCGAGCTCATGAAGATCATGGCCGCTGCCGAGATCGAGGAACGCGCGCGCTCGCAGGGTTTCCGCGTCGACGCGCGGCCGGCCGCGGCCTTCGCGCCCTTCCTTGCCACCGAGGTCGAACGCTGGGGCCAGGTCATCACGCAGGCCAAGATCACGCCGGACTGACGGCGGGTGCTAGCCTCGCGCGATAACGCGAGCCCGCACCGAACCCAACCCACGGCCGCTGCGCGTGGCCTGCGTCGGCCACGCCGCGCTGGACCACGTCTTCGAAGTCGAGCAGATCCCGGGCGCATCGTCGAAGACCCTGGCGCGTCGCTACCAGGCCCTGGCCGGTGGCATGGCGCTGCACGCATCGATCGCCGCGGCGCGCCTGGGCGCGAGCGTGCGCCTGATCGGGCGCGTGGGGGAAGATGCCGCCGCCGATTTCCTGTGCCGGCGCATCGCCGCAGAAGGCGTTGAGCCACGCGGCCTGGCCGGCGTGCGCGGCGGCTCGACATCGCTCGCCTCGGTGATCGTCGACGCGCAGGGCGAGCGCCAGATCGTGGTCCATCGCGGCAGCGCGCTCACGCGCGCGCACCCGCTCGACACGCGCGAACTCGAAGGCGCCGATGTGGTGCTGGCCGATCCGCGCTGGCCCGATGGCACTGCCGCCGCGCTGGCCTGGGCGCGCCGGCGCGGCGTGCTCTCGGTGCTGGACGCCGAACTCGCGCCGCTGCCCGACCTGGACCGCCTGGTGTCGCTGGCGCAATGCGGGGCCTTCTCGCAGCCGGGCCTGGACCTGTGGGCGCGCGGGCGCGACACCGACACCGCCCTGGCCGCCGTGCTGAAGCTCGGGCCGCAGATGGTGCTCGTGACGCAGGGCGCCGCGGGCGCGCGATTCACCCAGCGTGGCCACACACCGCAGCAAGTGGCCGCGTCGCAGGTCACCGCGATCGACACCACCGGCGCCGGTGATGTCTTCCACGCCGCCCTCGCCATCGCCCTGGCCGAGCGCCAGGCAACGCACGACGCCGTGCGCTGGGCCTGCGCCGCCGCGGCCTACAAGTGCGCGCACGGCATGGGCAGCGCAGGGGCGCCGACGCGGGCTGAGCTCGATGCCTGGATGCGCGGCTGAACGCCGGTCGTATTCGATCTCGGCAGACTGGTGGTCACTTGCCGGCCCGGTAGGAGCCTCGAGGCCTCGAGAATGAATGTCAGCACGGGCGACGTAGCTGACACTCGACTCGCGCAGAGGAGCGTCGGCATCAGACTGCAAGCGACCAGTCAGCGTCCAGATTCTCGATGACCAGTTTGCTGGAGCGCGGACGCCGGGGACGGCTGGCGTGTACCCCTGCCATCTGGCTCGGCTGGTTCGAGCTCGAACCCAAGCGACGCGCGCTACGATGACAGCATGCCCCTCAGCCGCGAATCCCTGACAGCCGCAATTTCAGCCTCGGGTGGTGCTGCGCAGCCCGACGACCAGGTTGATGGGCTGCTGGCAAAGCTCCAACTGCTGAAAGCTACCGGCAGATTCGGAGGTCTGCTGCGCGGCATCCTGAAGGCGAATGACAAGAGCAATTTCCTGGCTCTGCTACTCGAAGCGACGTTCGCCTATCAGTTCGAACGCATCGGCGCTCTGCTCAACTACGAGGTCAAACAGGACCCCGCCCACGGCAGCTCCATCGACTTTGGTCTGGGCCTCGCGGACGGGCTCACCGCCTACTTCGAACTGCGGCTCTTGCAGCAGGACCAGGCCACGGCCAAGTCAATTGCGGACCAGCTGACCGCCTCCGGTACCTACGCCGTCTTCAAGGATGGCGGCGATGAACAAGACGATGTGCTAAAGGTTCAAGGCATTGCGCTCGGCAAGGTCGAGGACAAGCACGGTAATGCTATCAAGTTCCTGCGAGTCGACCCGAGCGTGTTCAACATCGTTGTAGTCGATATCTCAGACATCGTCATTGGTGCCGCCGACTTGGGCGATTGCATGCTTGCAACCTACGGAGACCCTGAGGTCCCTGTCGAATATCGACGCGAAGTCTTCGGCCTCTTCCAGGATGTGCTGGATTCATACCCTGAGCACATCCAGCAGGCTGCTGTCCGATTCAGGCACTTCAAGTCGACCATCCACGCGGTCTTGTTCCTCTTCAGAGGCCACGGCAGCGGGCCGCTCGACTACTTCCTTGAACACGTCCTGGTCTGGAACCGAAGCTTGGTCGGGAAGGACTTCGCAGGAAGTTTGGTACCCGTTGTCGACACAGCGCTACCGCGTCGCGAATAGGCCCGCCAAGCGCCCCCAAGCGTGCGATAGTCAGGAGCTGGTGCCGGCGGCGTACTGAAAGCAGCCAGCCCTGCAAGCAAGGCTCCAGACGGTCCTGCAGGTAGCACGCCGCGCGAAATGATGAGCGCGCGCATGCCACGCGGCTGGTATACATCGGACATGCCCACCTATCTTGACCTTGCCCGGCGTTTCGTCCATCGCCCCAAGTACGAACCTCACGAGGTTTACGTCTCATCGGTCACTGACAAGCGCCTGAAGTGGCCGCATGTCTTGGAGAACCGCTTTGCCGTCGTAATCGCGCCAGCCAACTACGGCAAGACGACCGAAATGGTGGAGAAGGTCAAGCGAATGCGCCTGGCCGGTGGCAGCGTAGTCTTCGTGGCCTTGCGCAAGGTCGCCGACCGCACCAGCTTCGCGAAGGCGCTCGAACCCGCAGAGCGAGCTGCCTATAACGCGTGGCGGGCTGCCCCCACCGTTCCGCTCACGCTCTTCGTCGATTCACTGGACGAGGCCTCGGCTGCTCAGCGCGATGGCATCGCAGACCTCATCGCCGATGTGGCAACTGAGGTGGGCTGGCCCAGCGACCTCATTCGGTGGGTCATCTCAACGCGCCCCGCAGTCTTGAGCACCTCCGTTCGGGAGAACATCACCTCGCAACTGATTGTTCCTTACGAGACGACCATCAAGGCGGCCGCCGGAAAAGTTGCATCGGCGGCCACGGGCTCAAGCACGACATCAGCAGGCGGCGCTTCTGCGGCTGAGCCAGAAGCACTGATGTTGTTCTCGATGACTCCGCTTGAATCCAACCAGGCCAAGACCTACCTGACGGGTCTGCACCCAACACTAGACGCACCTGAAGTCCTTCGCATTGCCCACGAGCGCGGATTGGCAGGCTTTGCAAGCAGCCCAGGCGGGCTGGACGTTTTGGCCAACGTTGGCCTGACAACAAACCCGCCAGACTCACTCACAGAGGTCTTCCATCGAGTCGTAGCCGCAGTCCAAGACCGACAACGCAACGACGCGCGAATCGGAGCCGCCGGTGGAGCAGCGCCGCAGGTTCTGACCGAGGCAGCGCAGAAGCTGGCGTCGGCTTCGCAGGTCTGCCAGTTGCCAAACATTGAGCTGACTGACGATGTCTTGGCCGTCACCGATGGCGTCCTGTCCGCCCGCAGGATTGCGGGCGACATACTGCCCGACAAGATTCTGAAGCAGCTCTTGAACACAGAGGTGTTCATCGACGCTGGCCTCAACCAGGTCAAGCTCTATCCGGACGAAGTCGCCCCGTTCTTGGGCGCCCAGAGGCTGGCAAGTCTCATTCAGTCGCCGCAGCAGGCGCGCACGCTCGTCGAGCATTTCAGATGGCAGGCCTCGACGGGGGAGCAAGGAGTCTATCGGCAGTTTCTTCCGCTCATGGGATGGCTGGCGACGCTCAACAGTCACTGCAGGGAAGAGCTCCTCGAACGCGAGCCCCAGGCCCTTGCATTCTTCGGCGACCTTCGAAACCCCAAGGTGCCGCTCGCGGCCGCCAAAACAGCCTTGACCGAGAGCATCCAGCGCCTGGTGCACCAGGGTGACCGGCTTGGTCGCGGCATGTTCAACCTCACCTCCGAGAACTACTGGCAGGCAGGCCCAGCGCGCCTCGAACCGTTGCTCAAGGAGCTCTTTCAACAGCACGGGGACCACCACTGGGCCCGCGATGCCCTCTTGGACATTGCCACCGCAGCTCGTTCGGACGTGCTTCGCCGCTTCGTTCTCAAGGAACACGGCAACAGCTACAAGCGCCTCATCCAGAAGACGATGGATCTCCGGTACATCCTGGAACTCGGCCACACCAGCGACTTGACAGGCCTTGCAGCGGCGCTGAAAGCCGATGACTCGATTGGCGAGAGCGTCGCTTCAACATTGATGACGCGCCTGAGTTGGAATCACCTGGGCGCCAAGGAGCTCGCGGTTCTCGTCGACAAGCAGTTCGCGCGAGGCCGAGGCGGCTTCAGTGTGAGCTACGCGTTCAATGCCGGGATTGTCGACGACGCCACCGACGAGCAGCTGTACGAACTCTGCCGAGCGCTGGTAATGCGCCTCGTGCGCCTTCGTGAACGTGAGGGGCGACCCGCACGGACGAAAGGCCGAACTACCGACCGCTACGTTGAACTCGTAGCGGAAACGTTGGCAGCCCTACTTCAAAGGCCCGCGTTCTCCAGGCAAAGCCGAGTCGCCTTGCTATGCCTGGTGATGCAGCGCGCCCTGATGGACGGGCACCTCGGCGTAAGCAATCCTGCAGACTTACGACGTGCGATTCAAGAGAACACCGTCGTTCGCTTCGAGTTGCT